>JAJCXU010000310.1 GCA_029263275.1 Ilumatobacter sp. | reverse complement strand
GTGCCGATCATCATGCCGCCGGGGAACGCGTAGTTCTCCAAGACGACCTGGTGGATGATCCCCGAGCCGGGGCCCCAGAAACCGATCGCATAGTTGGCGCTGACCGACTTCAGGAAGTCATACACCTCGGCGTTGGTGTCGACAGCGACACCGAGATCGATCTTGGCGCCGACCTTGGCTTGAATCAGGTGATCGAAGTGGACCGTTGACGGCACGGCAACTTCGGGGAGGCCAGCGGTCATGAACTGCAGGAGTGCCATCTGTGCGGTGGCGTCTTGCATCGCGACGCGGTCAGGATGGAAATCGGCGTAGCTGTCGCCTCGCTCGAGTTCCTGGTTCTGCGGGTCAGCGAGGTGGTTGACGAGGATCTTTTCGGTCAGTGTCAGCGGCCGATTCAGGCGATCGCGGGCGATCTGGACATTGCCCGCAAGCGCGGCGTAGACGCGCTCGACGAGTTCGATAGGGGTGGTTGCACTCACAGAAGCCATGTAGACAACTATAATACAAGTTCATGAGTTCGGCAAAGCACCACACCAACGCTTCGAGTGCGCTGATCGATCCGGTCGCGCCGCAGTGGGTGGGCATCGATCACGTGCAACTCGCCATTCCCGTCGGAGCTGAAGACGAGGCTCGGGCCTACTACGTGGGCGTGCTCGGACTGACCGAAGTGCCCAAGCCCCCGCTCCTTGCAGCTCGAGGCGGAGCGTGGTTCGAAGCGGGAAACGTGCGGCTGCATGTCGGCGGCGAGGATCCGTTCGTGTCGGCACAGAAGGCCCACCCGGCCCTGACGATCGGCAATCTCGCTGACTTCGTTGAGAGTCGCGGCGTCGACGCGACGTGGAACGACGAGATTGAGGGGCTCGTCCGTTGTCACATCTTCGATCCATTCGGCAACCGAATCGAGCTGGTGCAGACATGAGACGTATTCGGTACCAAGAAATCGCTGATGAGCTGCGCCGGCGTGCACAGAAGTCTCCACCCGGAACGGTGCTGCAGTCCGAAGCTGAGATGTCGGCCGAGTTCGGAGCGTCGCGTGTCACCGTGCGCCGGGCGCTCGAACTCGTTCGAGACGAAGGCCTCATCGCCGCCCGCCAGGGCTTCGGCTGGTTCGTCGCCACCGAGCCCGTCCGCCAGATCCTCTCGTCGCTGGGCACCATCGAGTCGCAGGTCGAAGGCGTCGGAAAGGTCAGCGAGCGCAAGGTGATCGAGTTCGCGTTCGAACAGCCGCCGGCGCGAGTTCGCAAACTCCTTCGCACCGATCAGGTGCTGTGCGTCAAGCGCGTCAACCTTGCCGATGGCGAGCCCTTCGCCGTGGTGACCGTCTGGTGTCCGGCAGACCTCGGCGGCGATCTCTCGCGTACCGACGTCGAACAGCGGCCGTTCTATGAGCTGCTCGACGTCGAGTTGCGCGGCGCGACGCAAACGATCGGGGCCGACTCGGCTGAACCCGCCGACGCGGCGCTGCTCGGGATTCAGGTCGGCTCACCGCTCCTGCGATGCCGGCGAGTCACGACCGATCGCACGGGCGAGCCGGTGCTGTTCAGCGAGCACCTCTTCCCAGCCCATCGCACGGAGTTCGTGGTCGAACTGCCACAAGCCGAGCCGAGTTTGACCCCCTCAGGCCTGCGCCTGGTCGACTGAATCCTTCGCACCGTTACGATCGCTCCCATGGGACTTGTCTCGATGTACCGGACTTTTCGATCTGTGGTGCAGTTCGATTCGATCACGCTCGACCCGGTGGAACGGCGCCTGAAGAAGGCGGCATGCGTCGAGGACTACCGCCGGATCGCGAAGCGGCGGCTGCCGTTTGGAGTCTTCGACTACATCGACGGGGGAGCCGAGGACGAGCGGACGCTCGCTCGGAACGTCACCACGTTCTCCGACATCGAATTCAAACCGCGCGTGCTCCGAGACGTGAGCAACATCGACACGTCGACCACGATCTTCGGGCGGCCCGCGGCGATGCCGCTGATCCTGGCGCCCACCGGCTTCACACGGATTGCCCATTCGCAAGGCGAGTTGGCTGTTGCACGCGCCGCGGCGCAGGCGGGTCTGCCCTGGTCGCTCTCGACCATGGGTACCCGCTCGATCGAGGAAGTTGCCGCGGTCAGCGACGGAGAGAAATGGTTCCAGGTGTAAACCTGGAAGGACCGCGGGCTCGTCAAGAACCTCATCGAACGAGCCAAGGCAGCAGGCTTCACTGCGATCTGGCTCACCGTCGACACCGCCGTGCTCGGGCGGCGTGAACGCGATGTGCGACGCGGGATGACCCTGCCGCCCAAGATCGGGCTCAGCACCCTGGTCGACGGTGCCATTCACCCATCATGGACACTCGACTTCCTGCGCAACGAGCCGATCACCTTCGCCAACATCGTCGGCCAGAACGACGAAGACGGCAGTACGGCGGTGTCATTGGCGGAACACGTGGCGCGCCAGTTCGACCAGGCGTTGTCGTGGGACGACATCGACTGGCTCCGATCGATCTGGGACGGGCCGATCGTGCTCAAAGGCATCCAAACCGTTGCCGACGCCAAACAGGCCGTGGCGATGGGTGTCGAGGGAATTGGAATCTCGAACCACGGCGGACGACAGCTCGACGACGCTCCGGCGCCGATCTCGCTCGTGGAGCCGGTCCGACAAGAAATCGGCGACAGCGGAACGATCATCTGCGACGGTGGCGTTCGACGGGGAAGCGACATCGTGAAGGCCATCGCGCTCGGCGCTGATGCCGTGTCGATCGGCCGCCCGTATTTCTACGCGCTCGGGGCGGGTGGCGAGCGCGGCGTCACGCACATGCTCGACTTCATGCGTGAAGGCCTTG
>JAJCXU010000309.1 GCA_029263275.1 Ilumatobacter sp. | reverse complement strand
CCTGACGCCCACCGCTCTCGCCGCTTGGCGACGAGGCTGCGTGTGCCAGGCTCGGCGAATGACACGCACGATCTGGTCGAACGGCACGATTCTCGACGGCACCGGTGCTGCCCCCTCGGTTGCCGACATCGCCATCGAGGGCGATCGAATCGTCGAGATCGGCACGGGCCTGGACGGTGACGAGTCCATCGATTGCACCGGTCAGCTCGTCACGCCCGGCCTGATCGACTGCCATGTCCACTTCATGGCTGACGGCGATTTCAGCGCCAACACCCGCATCGGCACACCATTCTCGATGAACTTCTTCCAGGCTGCCGAGCGGATGCAGCGCACACTGGCCTGTGGTGTCACGACGGTGCGCGAGGCCGGTGGCGCCGACCTGGGCGTGAAGGAAGCTCAGGAACACGGTCTGATCTCCGGGCCGCGAATGCAGCTCTCGATCACCATCCTCAGTCAGACCGGCGGGCACGGCGACAGCTGGGCCGTGTGCGGTGCGCACATGCCAGGGATGATGGACGAACATCCTGGTCGGCCGCACAACATCGTCGACGGCCCCGAGGAGATGCGCAAGAAGGTCCGCGAGCTGATCCGGGCCGGCGCAGATGTCATCAAGGTGTGTACGTCAGGCGGCGTGCTCTCGCCACGTGACGACCCCCAACATCCACACTTCATGGCAGACGAACTCGATGTCCTCGTCGCAGAGGCCACCGCCGCGCACCGATTCGTGATGGCCCATGCCCAGGCCACCGACGGCATCAAGAACGCGATCCGGGCAGGGATCCGATCGATCGAGCACGGGATCTTTCTCGATGACGAGGCGATCCAGATGATGCTCGACGCGGGGACTTATCTGGTTCCGACATTGGTCGCCCCGCTCGGCGTGCTCGAAGCCGCGGATCGCGGCGTCGAGCTGCCCACCGCCATTCTCGACAAAGCGAGTTCCGTCGTCGACGTCCATCGCGAGTCGATTCGCACGGCGATCGCCGCAGGCGTCAAGGTGGCGATGGGCACCGACTCCGGCGTCGTCCCACACGGACAAAACCTGCGCGAACTCGGGCTGATGGCCGACCTCGGCATGTCACCGACCGCAGTGTTCGAGTCCTCCACACGCATCGCCGCTGAGCTGATGGGCATCGAGGACGACTTGGGCACACTCGAAGTGGGCAAGCTGGCCGACGCCGTGATGTTCAACGGCACCGACCTCGACGTCAGCGACCTGCGGCCGCGAGTCGACCGTGTCTTTCAGGCCGGCGAACGCGTCGCCTGAGTCACAGTTGTACCCGGCCCCGCTGTGACTCAGTAGGCGCCGAGGAGGTCGACGACGATGACGACGTCGGTGTCTGCGGGCAGGCCGATTTGCGGGTTGCCACCGTCACCGAAGGCGAGTGACGGGGGTGACGTGATGGCTCGTCGACCGCCAGCACTCATGCCGGGCATGCCCTGGACCAGTGCCGGGAATCCGCCTTCGGTCATCGGAATCTGAATGGGCTCCGTCGTCCAGGTGCTGTCGAGCAGAGCGCCGTTGTCGGCTCGGAAGAGGACCAGATTGAACACGGCGGTCTGACCGGCTTCCAGCACGGCGCCGTCACCCTCGACAAGATCCTCGAAGGACAGCTCAGTAGCGCCTTCGGAGGGTTCCACGCCCGGCTCCGTCGGAGCGTCGGCGGGGTCCGCCTGCTTGATGATCGACCGGACGTCGATGACAAAGGTCAGCGGCTCGTTCTCGCGAATGATCTCACTGCGTGCTGCTTCGCCATAGGCGAGATTGCTCGGGATGTCGAGTTGGATCTGTGCACCGGCTTGCACCCCGAGGAGGCCGTCGTTCCAGCCCTGAATGACTTGCGCGCTGCCGAGTGGGCCAACAGCGAACGGGGTCCCCCGGTCGTAGCTGTTGTCGAACTCCTCGCCATCGAGGCTGCGCACACCGATGTAGTCGACGATGACGGTGTCGCCGAGTTCCGATTCGGGCCCTTCGCCGTCGGTCAGCACCGAGACTTCGAGCTTGTCGGGCGCCTCGCCGGGGAAGGCGATGTCGGTCGGCTTGTCGGGGCTGGTTGGCAGCGGCGCCAGCGCGACGTCGTCGTCTGCTGGGTCGACCGTGTCGTCGGTTTCGGCCTCGGTATCGGTCTCATCGGTGACTACCGAATCCTCGACTGCTGTGTCGGGAGCAGCCTCCGATTCCGAGCCCGCGCACGCAGCGCCGAGCAGTGAAGCAATGACCAAAATGGGGACCGTCCGACGCATGGCTGGCACGCTACTGGCGCGACTGCCATCGCAGTGGTCACCCTCTTCGGTCAGATGACTTCTTGCAGATCGAGGCCGAGATCGAGCACGCGGGCCGAGTGTGTCAGCTCGCCGACGGCGATGAGGTCGACGCCAGTCTCGGCAACCAGGCGGGCAGTTTCGACCGTGAGGCCGCCGCTCGCTTCGAGTCGCACGGTCGGGTTCATCTCATCACGAACGCGAACCGCTTCGCGCATCAGGTCGGGCGTGAAGTTGTCGATGAGCACATCGTCCGCGCCGGCGTCGATGGCGAGGCGCATGGCCTCGATCGAGTCGACCTCGATCTCGACGGGAATGCTCGCTTCCAGGGCTTTCACGCGCTGGTACGCCTCGACGACGCCACCGGCCGCGGCGACATGATTGTCTTTCACCAGCGCCATGTCGGACAGACCCATGCGATGGTTGGTTCCCCCACCGCAGCGCACCGCGTACTTCTCGAGGGCGCGCAGACCGGGTGTGGTCTTGCGAGTGTCGCGGACCGTGGCCGAGGTCCCGTCGAGCGCGTCAGCCCACTTGCGGGTCAGCGATGCCACGCCCGACAAATGACACAGCAGGTTGAGCGCCGTGCGCTCGGCGGTGAGCATGAGTCGTGTGGGTGCTGTGACTGAAGCCACCTTCGTGCCGGGTTCGACTCGCGAGGCATCGGGGACGAGATATTCGACCTCGCTCGCTGTGTCGCCGCAGACCGTTTCGATCACCGCGGCGACAACGGGGAGCCCTGCCACAACGCCCGTTTCGCGTGCGCCGAACGTGGCGACGCTGCGTTGTTCGGCCGGGATCGTGGCCGTCGAGGTGACGTCGATGCCACCCATCAGATCCTCCGCGATCGCGTGCCGGATCAGGCCGGCGAGCGCATCGGGATCGAGCCCCGCGCCGAGCAGGTGTCGCCGTGTGGTTTCCGACAGCGGATGGAAGACGAACATCGTCGCAGTGTACGACGGGTCAGGATGCGGAGAGCTGAGGGAACACGTCGGACGCGAGCACGTCGAGCGTGGCCCGGGCACTCGCGTCGTCGTGGCCGAGGACGAGTGAGATGTCGCCGACACCCATCTCCCGGAATCGTTCGAGGCCGTCGAGCAGCTGCTCGGCGGATCCGCTCAAGATGTGCCGGTTCAGCTGCACGCCGTCGGCGACTTCATCGCCGGCTTCGAGGTAAATCCGGTGAGCGAGCAACCCGCCGCCCAACTCCTTCCAGCGCGCGGCTACGGGCGCCAGATCGTCAGGCAGTGCGCGCGACGATTGGAACGGCAGGTTGAGTGCAGCGGCGCTGCGCATCGTTGCGGCGGCGCCGGCGAGCCAAATCGGTGGCCCGCCGGGTGTGAACGGGCGTGGTGAGAGTGGGCCGTCGGTCCATCGATCGCGCAGTGTGCTCAGCCGCTCACGCAGTTCCGCGCCGCGGCGTTCGGGAGCGATGCCCCTGTACTCGAGTTCGTCGGCCCAGAAGCCTGCGGCGACAGCGAGGATGAACTTGCCTTCGGTCAGGTGATCGAGCGTTGCCGCCTCGCGTGCCAGCCAGTCGATGTCGCGCAGCGGCAGGACCGCGGCGGTGATTCCGACGCGGACGCTCGGGTGTCGACCTGCGAACCAGGCCAGGGACGTCATCGTTTCGAGGCCGCCGCGCCACATCGCGAAATCGGGCCGGATGAACATGCCGTCGCCGAGCCACAGCGTGTCGACGCCCGCGGCAACGAGGTGATCTGCGAAGTCGAGCGCGGCCGCTCGATCCGATCCGTACGGGGATGCTCCGATGCGCATGGTCGTTCCTTTCAGGCGCCCGCTGGGGTGCCGGTGACGTCGATGGTGCCGGTGGCGTCGAGCGCCACGTCGAGGTGAGTGAGCCACACATCGCGCGGCTCGGCGTAGTCGGTGCGGCGATGGCAGCCACGGCTCTCCGTGCGGACCTGCGCTGCAGCGACGACGGCCGTGGCGAGGGTGAGCAGGTTGGTGCCCTCCCACGATCGGCGTGAGGGTTCTGCGGTCTCCGTCCCGGTGCCGAGGGTGCGGGCGATCGATCCGAGAGCACCGGCAGCTGATGCCAAGGATTCGGCGCTGCGCAACACGCCGACGTGGCGGGACATCACCGAGCGGACTTCGCGGACGCGCGATGGGTGCAGTAACGGCGACGCCGTCGGGCCGCCGTCACCGGAAGAGAGGTCTGGGTCGGGCCGCACGGCGTCGGGCAATTCCCAGGCGAGGTCGCGGCCGACTCGGGTGCCGGCGACGATTGACTCGGTCAAGCTGTTCGACGCCAACCGGTTGGCACCGTGCACGCCTGTGGCGGTGACTTCGCCCGCCGCGTAGAGCCCGCGCAGGGCGGTGGTGCCGTCGAGGCCAGCGCGGACGCCGCCGCACACGTAGTGGGCTGCGGGCGCAACGGGGATGCGGTCGGTGGCCGGGTCGAGCCCGATCTCCCGACAGGCGGCGGTGATCGACGGGAACCGTTCGTAGAAGCGCTCCCCCATGTGCGTGGCGTCGAGGTACACGTGATCGTCCACCCCGGCCGCGGCTTCAGCCATCCGCCGGCTGATCGCGGCGGCGACCACGTCACGCGGCGCGAGGTCTTCCTGCGGGTGCACACCCTTCATGATGCGCTCGCCTGCGGCGTCGTAGAGCAGTGCGCCTTCGCCGCGTACGGCTTCGGACACCAGGGCCTGCTGCCCGGTCGCGTCGGCACCGCGCCACATCACCGTCGGGTGGAACTGGATGAACTCGACATCGGTGACCGGGAGACCTGCACGCAGCGCCATCGCGACGCCGTCGCCGGTCACTGCCGGAGGATTCGACGTGGATGCGAAAACTTGGCCATAGCCACCGCAGGCCATCACCACGGCTCGGGCCGTGATCGTGCCGACGGAGACGAGGGCGCCGCTCTCGTTGGTCTGACCGATCCGAACACCAACAACTTGGCGCTGGCCGTCCGCTGCCGTGCCCATGATGAGATCGAGCGCGAATGCGCGGGCCATGACGTCGACGCCGGCGCCCAAGGCCGACTCGTCGAGTGTGCGCTGAACCTCTGCGCCCGACTGGTCGCCACCCGAATGAACGATTCGGTTGTGGCTGTGACCGCCCTCGCGGGTGAGAGCGATGTCGGTGCCGCCGTGCTCTGGGTCGAAGGCAGCGCCGAGTCGCATCAGGTACCGGATCGACTTCGGCGCTTCGGTGACCAACTCGCGGACGACGTCCTCGTCGCACAGCCCGGCACCCGCAGCGAGCGTGTCGCGGACGTGGTGCTCGATCGTGTCGGATGGGTGCAGTACCCCGGCGAGTCCGCCCTGGGCCCACTGCGTGGAGCCTGCCGACAGGATGTCCTTGGTCACGACGAGGACGCTGCGTACGGGTCGGCATGCGAGCGCTGCCGACAACCCGGCAGCCCCCGAACCGAGGACGACAACGTCGACATCTCGCTCCCATGTCGAGGGGGGCGCGGCAAGTCGGCGAGGCAGCATCAGGGGTCGTTTCGATCTATTCGGCAGTCGGCGACGAGGTGCCGATGGCGATCATCCGCTCGACCGACTTGCGCGCCTGGTCGGCGATGTCGCGGTCGACGACGACCTCGTCGGTCAGGGTCTGCAAGCAGTTGAGGAGCTTGGCCGGTGTGATCATCTTCATGTATTTGCACACCGCAGCACGGTTGACCGCTTCGAACTCGACGTTGGGCGCTGCCTTCTGGAGCTGGTGGATCATGCCGGTCTCTGTGGCGACGAGCACCTTGCTCGCCGTGGTCTCGCGGGCGGCGGTGATCATCCCGCCGGTCGACAGGATCTTCGTTCGCTCGGCAGGCACGACGCCTGCGCCGACGAGGTACAGCGCACTGGTGGCGCAGCCACACTCGGGGTGGACGAACAACTCGGCGTCGGGTTCGGCCTCGACGCGCTCCTTCAGATCGGCGCCGTTGATGCCGGCGTGCACATGGCACTCACCCATCCAGATGTGCATGTTTTCGCGCCCGGTGATGCGCTGCACGTGAGCACCCAGGAATTGGTCCGGGCCGAACAGCACGGGCGTGTCTGCGGGGATGGAATTGACGACGTCGACAGCGTTGGACGAGGTGCAGCAGATGTCGGTCTCGGCCTTCACCGCGGCGGTGGTGTTGACATAGCTGACGACAACGGCGCCCGGGTGCTCGGCCTTCCAGGCCCGGAGCTGATCGGCGGTGATCGTCTCGGCGAGGCTGCATCCGGCTCGCTCGTCGGGGATGAGCACCGTCTTGTCGAAGCTGAGGATCTTGGCGGACTCCGCCATGAAGTGAACGCCACAGAACACGATCTTCGACGCCTCGACTTCGGCGGCCACACGGCTGAGGCCGAGTGAGTCACCGGTGTGGTGGGCGATGTCCTGAATCTCTGGCAGCTGGTAGTTGTGCGCCAGGATGACGGCGTCCTTCTCTGCAGCGAGCTGCAGCACCTGCTCACGCCAGTCGGACGGCAGCAATTCCACGTTGGTCGTGTCTGTGTCGGTCACACGATGCAGCGTAGGCCCCAGACGTCGAGTGTCGCCGTTCAGTTCACGGCGAAAGGCGGTTGATGACGTCGTCGACGGCAAGCCTCGGGCTACTGAGAATGGGAACCTCGACGATTGTGCGCTCAGCCGCTCCCGCCATGGAGGCTTGCGCGAGCACGATCACGTCACATCGATCCCCGAGTTCTGAGCACGTCGCCGCGACCGTCTCCACGTAACCATCGAGGTCCCCGGACTCGAAGCGCTGCCACGCGCCATGACTGATCGCACACGTGATCTCGACGGACTGATCCAGTTCGGACGCAATCGATTCGATGAGATCTCGAGTCGGCTCCAACGTGCTCTCGACCGCTGCGACCACCGCAACCCTTGGCCCCAGCTGCACGGCAGCAGTCGCCATTGCTCGATCCACCCTGACCACCACGATGTCTCGAGAGGCTCCGACGCTCTCCGCCGCGCCGCCAATGGTCGAACAGGTGCACACGATGATTGACGCACCTGCCTGCTCAAGTGCATCAAGTGCGGCTTCGATTCCACTGACCACGTTCTGATGCCGGGGGCCGAGCTCTCGGGCGTCAGCCAGCAGCGCTTCATCGACGATCGTGACCGATGGCCACCGAGGGGTCCGCTCGTCGAGGAGGGCATCAAAGGTCGGCGTGTGGACCGGCGACGTGTGCAGGAACCCGATTGTTGACACGCCAGCAAGATAGACGCCGGCCAGCAGCGCCCTCCGATGGGTTCAGTGCCCGATGTCCTGGTGGCCAGGAGTGATGAGCCCTGACTCGTAGGCAAAGACCACCGCCTGCGCGCGATCGCGCAGCCCTGCTTTGGTGAGGATGCTGGAGACGTGGCTCTTCACCGTCGCGGCACCGATGTAGAGGCTGTCGGAGATCTCCGCGTTGCTTGACCCTCTCGCGAGTTCGATGAGGACTTCGCGTTCGCGGTCGGTCAACGTCTGGAGACGGTTCGCTGTTGCCGCGTCGATAGCGAGGGTTTGGGCGAAACGCCCGATCAGTCGCCGGGTGATCGACGGATCGAGCAGCGCACCGCCGTCGGCCACCGTGCGCACCGCCGGGGCGAGTTCTTCGGGCGGAATGTCTTTGAGGACGAACCCGCTGGCGCCTGCCTGGAGTGCCCGGTAGACGTACTCGTCCGGGTCGAACGTCGTCAGAATGATGACCTTGAGTGGCCAGTCGGCTTGTTCGAGCATGGCCGCTGTCGCGGTGAGGCCGTCCATCTCCGGCATCCGGATGTCCATGAGGACCACGTCGGGTCGATGCCGCTGCGTGACCTCGATGGCTTCGAGGCCGGTGCCTGCTTCGGCGACGACTTCGATGTCGGGTTGATGGTCGAGGACCATGGCAAAACCACGGCGGACGAGCGCTTGGTCGTCGACGACGGCAACGCGGAGGTTCATGTCGGCTCCCGTTCGACCGGCAGGCGGGCTTGGACGCGGAACCGACCGGGCGGGTGTGGCCCGGCAGTGAGGGTGCCGCCGAGGAGTTGGGCGCGCTCGCTCATGCCGGCGATGCCATAGCCCGAAGCGGGGAGTCCGGGAACGGCGCCCGTGACGCTGTTGGTGATGTCGATGACCACGTCGCTGTTGTCGAGCGCGACGGTGAGGTGCACCGTGGGGGCGGGGCCAGCGTGTTTGATGATGTTGGTCACCGATTCTTGAATGATGCGATAGGCGGAGAGGTCGATGGCGCTGGACAGATCGGCTGGGATCTCGGCGATGGTGCAGGTGACATCGGCACCGGTGTGGGCAAGTTCTTCGATCAAGGTGTCGAGATCGGCCAGGCCCGGCTGCGGACCAAGATCGTTGGGGTCGTCAGCATCTGCGGTGTCCGGACGCAGCACGCCGAGGAGGTGGCGGAGCTCACCCAGGGCTTGGCGCCCCGCGTGTTCGACGTCGCCCATCGCTTCGATCGCGGCATCGAGGTCGGATCGGGCGACGGTCTTCGCGGCGCCGGCTTGCACCGCCATCATCGAGACGCGGTGGGCGACGACGTCATGCAGTTCGCGGGCGATGCGGGCGCGTTCTTCCGCGACCGCTTGTCGCGCTCCGGCCAGTTGTTCCGCCTCGAGCCGTTCGGCGCGTTCGCGCAGCAGGGCGAGGTAGTCGCCGCGATTGCGGATCCGACGACCGACGTACCAGGGCAGACCGAGGAGGATGATGGCCGGGGCGATGTCGACGCGCTGGTTGCTGTCGATGATCGTCCCGATGATGCTGATCGCCACGGCTCCGCCGGCGGCGGCAAGGCTGTGGCGATGGTCGGTGGCGTACCGGCCCACGCTGTAGATCGCGACGATCAGAGCCAGATCGTGCCCGTCGCCGTAGCCAGCAACGGCCCAGCCGAGCATCATCACCAGTACGGACGTCGTCACCGCGATGGAGTGGCGGCGCCGCCACAGCAGTGCCGTCGCGGCCAACGCAAGCAGGATGAGTGCGCCTGCCGGCAGGTCACCGATCGAGTCGAAACGGAAGTCTTCGCCGTCGTCGAGCGCGCTGGCGGCAGCCGCGACCAGCGACGCCGCGAAGACGACGACAGCGAGAGCGCCGTCAGTGGTGTGCGGCCAGCGCGCGAAGGGACCGCGAGCCGGGTGAGGTTCGCCCGAGTCGAACCAACCCCACACCGGTCGTCGCGGCGCGTGTGCGCTGACGTCGCGTTGGTGGATGACGCTGTTCATACCTGCCTGTCACGCTAACCAGATCGGCTCACACGATGTCTCGACGCTGGATAATGCGCAGCGCGATCACGGCGGGGATGAGCGCCCACAGTGCCAGGGCGGCACTGGCGCCGGCAACGCTGGTCTCATTGGTGATCCCAGACACCACGTTTGCGAGCGTGTTGGGGATCCATGGCGCTGTGCCATTGGCGAGCTGCACAATGAGGGGTGGAGCGATCAT
>JAJCXU010000308.1 GCA_029263275.1 Ilumatobacter sp. | reverse complement strand
CTACTTGGGAACGCTCGAGCTGCAGGTCATATGAGCACGACGTGGGGCCCTGGTGCAACGCAATCCTCTTCTGGTAAGGACGACGACATGCAAACCCAACTCTTCATTGCCGGAACGTGGCGCGACGGATCGGGCGGCGAGACGATCGCTGTGACCGATCCTGCTACCGGCGAGCACATCGCCGATGTCGCCTCGGCGACGCCTGCGGATGCGACCGCAGCGTGCGAGGCCGCGCACCAAGCCCAACTCGTCTGGGCTGCAGCTCCGCCTCGCGATCGTGCCGAGGTGCTCCGTCGGTGCTGGGAGCTGATGATGGCGAATCAACAGGAATTGGCTGAGCTGATCGTTCGTGAGCAGGGCAAGCCGATGGCCGATGCCAAGGGCGAGGTCGCCTACGCCGCCGAGTTCTTCCGCTGGAATTCCGAGGAGGTGGCCCGTATCCGGGGGACCGTTGGCACAGCGCCGTCGGGGGCCAACCGGATGATCGTGCATCACCCTCCGGTCGGCGTGGTCGTCATCGTCACCCCCTGGAACTTTCCCGCAGCGATGATCACTCGCAAGCTTGCGCCCGCACTCGCTGCGGGCAACGGGGTCGTGATCAAGCCACCAACCGAGACACCGCTGACCGCTCTTCGGGTCGCCGAGATCATGACCGAGGCCGGCGTTCCCGGTGGCCTCGTCAATGTCACGGTGACCAACGATCCCGGTGCGTGGTTCGACGCAGCTGTCGATCATCCCGCGACACGAATGGTGTCATTCACCGGTTCCACGGCAGTTGGTAAGAAGTTGCTGAAACGCAGCGCCGATCGTGTGTTGAAAACCGTGATGGAGCTGGGTGGCAATGCGCCCTTCATCGTGTTCGAGGATGCGGACGTCGATGCTGCCGTCGCCGGCGCGCTGACCGCGAAGATGCGTCACTCCGCCGAGACCTGCACCGCTGCCAACCGCTTCTACGTGCATGCCGATGTCGCCGACGAGTTCACCGAGAAGTTTGCCGCCGCGATGGCGGCGGTCAATGTCGGAAACGGGTTCGAGCAAGGTTCGGAGTGCGGGCCACTCATCCACGAACGGCAGCTTGACAAGGTTGCAGCCCTCGTCGACGACGCGGTAGGAGCCGGAGCCGAAGTGGTGACGGGAGGGCACCGGCTTGACGTCCCAGGAAGCTTCTTCGCCCCGACGGTGCTCCGCAACGTCTCGCCGGACTCCCCGATCACCCGCGAAGAGATTTTCGGACCTGTGGCGCCGATCATCACCTTCACCGACACCGACGAGATGATCGATCAGGCCAACGCCACCGAGATGGGTCTGATGGGCTACGTGTTCACACAAGACCTGGCGAAGGGCCTCGCCGTCAGCGAGCGGATCCAGGCGGGTCTGATCGGGCTGAACCGGGGTGCGGCGTCCGACCCCGCTGCGCCGTTCGGCGGCATGAAGCAATCAGGTCTCGGACGCGAGGGTTCGACCGAGGGCATCTACGAGTTCTGCGAGACGCAGTACATCGCCACCAACTGGTGAGGACCTGACTCTCGCCCTTGTTTGGAAGACTGGCGAGATGAACGACATCGAGTTGCTGCAGGAAGCCGCCCGGCTGGCCGTCGAGTACGTAGCGGGCGCCGATGCTCGGCCGGCGACGCCGACTGCGGCCGAGGTTGACGCGCTGACCGCATTCGACGAACCGCTGCCCGAGGCGCCGACCGATCCGGCAGACGCGCTCCGGCTGCTCAACGATGTGGCGGGCCCAGCAACGATGGTGACGACAGGACCGAACTACTACGGCTTTGTCAACGGTGCGACGTACCCGGTCGCCCTCGGTGCGGCGTTCCTCGTCAATGCGTGGGACCAGAACGCCGCCCTGCCCGTCATGTCACCTGCTGCCGCCAAGCTCCACGATGTCGCGAGCGCGTGGCTCCTCGATGTGCTGGGTTTGCCGGAACACTCCGACGTCGGCTTCGTCACAGGAGCCACGGTCGCGAACGCGTCGTGTCTCGCCGCCGGGCGAGACGAACTCCTTGCACGCGCCGGTTGGGACTCGAAGTCTGGTGGCCTGTTCGGCGCGCCGCCAATCACGGTGATCGTCGGGCAGAACGTCCACAGCACCCTCCGCAAGTCACTCGGTCTCATCGGTCTCGGCAGCGATCGAGTGGTGATGGTGCCGACAGATGACCAGGGCCGGATGATTGCCAGCGAACTCCCGGCCGACCTGTCGGGGCCCATCCTGGTGTGCGCGCAGGCGGGCGAGGTCAACACCGGAGCGTTCGACCCGTTCGACGAGATCGCCGACTGGCTTGCAGCGACGACCGACAACGGGTGGCTCCATGTCGATGGAGCGTTCGGCCTCTGGGCGCTCGCCGATCCGACTCGCTCGCAGCTGGTCGCCGGGCTCGATCGATCCGACTCGTGGGCGACCGATGGCCACAAGTGGCTGAACGTCACCTACGACTGCGGCATCGCGATCGTCGCCCGCGAGGGCGCGCTCCATCGGACGTTCTCGTCGGTTGCTGGCTATCTGCCGCCCGAGGACGGATTCGAAGCGATGCATCACACGCCGCAGTCATCACAGCGGGCGCGCCAGGTCGAAGTGTGGGCCGTGCTCCGCTCACTCGGCCGAAGCGGAGTGGCGCAACTCGTGCAGCAAACATCGGTGGCGGCCCAGCTGATCGGCGCACGGTTGTCGGATGCAGGCTTCGACGTGTTGAACGACATCGTGATCAACCAGGTCCTGGTGCGGTATGGCTCGGCCGAGCGCACCGGGCGGCTCCTCGAGGAGATCCAACGAGACGGCCGGATCTGGTGTGGGGCAACTCAATGGCGCGGCGAGACGGCGATGCGCGTGAGTGTGTCGTCCTGGAAGACCACCCCGGCAGATGCCACTCGCGCTGTCGAGGTGATCATGGAATGCGCTGACCGCTTGGCCTGACCCTCCGTCGTGGCGGTGGGTAGCGTTGGCGTGATGAATGTGGGGCGCATGTCGAAGACAGCAGGCAACTCTGGCTGGTGGCTCGGCGCGGGCGCCGCTGTCCTGTTCGCTGTCGTGGTCGCAGCCTGCAGTCTTGGCGACAGCGCCGACGACCCTGACTCGGTCGAATCGAACGAATCCGCAGATGTTGGTGCCCCTTCGACAAACGACGCGCCGACGACCGACGATGCTGCAGCGGCCACCACGGCGCCCCCCGTGCCCGAGTCGACCAGCACCGTGGCGACGACGACCGTCGTTCCCGTCGAGCCCGCGGGTGTCACCTTCTCGCAACACATCGAACCGATCATCACCGAGACGTGTGCGAGCTGCCACACCGGTGATGGACCTGGCACTCAGCACGTCCGCTTTGACACTGCCGCCAAGGTGTCGCGCGCTGCGTTTGCCATTGCCATCGTGACCGAGGAACGGTTCATGCCGCCGTGGCCCGCAGGCGACGACAGCGTGCCGTTCGATCACGACTGGAGTCTCAGCGACGACGAGATCGCGGCGATTCTCGAGTGGGACGATGACGGTGCGCCGCTCGACGTCGACCCTGAGAAGAAGATGATCGCGGCCAACGGTGTGGTGGGCATCGACGACCCTGATGTCGTCGTGCAGGCAAACGGTAGTTACGACGGCGAATTCGGTCAGGCTGACGAATACCGGTGCTTCGTCTATGACCCTGAGGTCGCCGACTCCTCGTTCGTGTCGGAGATGGAGTTCATCCCGCAACAGACCCAAGTGGTGCACCATGCCGTCGGCTTCCTGGTCGGCGCTGAGGATCGAGCCGGCATCGCCGAACTCGAAGGGTCCGACGGCCAGGGTGGCTGGACATGCTTCGGATTCAGCCCGGGCCAGTCTGCTGACCTGGTGTTCACCTGGGCACCCGGCACCGATCCGACCGTCTTCCCGGAGGGAACCGGCCTGGAAATGGAAGCGGGCGACTTCTTCGTGATGCAGACGCACTATCACTACGACGTCGAGGCGGAAGCTGATCAGTCCGCGGTGGCGATCAAGTGGGCGGAGGGCGACGACATCGAACCCATCAACCTCGCGACGTACCTCGCGCCAGCAGAGATCCCGTGTGCTGAAGGCGAGGTCGGCCCGCTGTGTGATCGCAACGCATCTCGACAGCGAGCGGTCGACGCCTACGGCAGTGCCGGGGTGCTCGCCGACCTGCTGATTGCTGGCTGCGGAGACCCACTCGACGCTCCTGATGGATTCGTTGACGGGGTGGCGAAGTCGACGTGCAACTGGCCGGTACAGAATCCCGGTGAGGTCGTGTCGGTCTTCGGGCATGAACACGAGCTCGGTGCCACCTTCCGATTGACGATCAATCCAGACACACCCGACGAGATCGTGCTGCTCGACATCCCGAAGTGGGACTTCAACTGGCAGTTCATCTACGAACCAACCGACAGCATCGTGATCAGCCGCGGTGACACGATTCGCATCGAGTGCACGTGGGACCGAGCGCTGCGCGACCCCGAGCTCGAGCCGGCCTACGTGCTGTGGGCCGACGGCACTGACGACGAGATGTGTTTCTCGACGATCGTCACCCGTCCGGTCTGAACTTCCCGACGACCTGGCCGCAGCTGCCGCGGGAGGAAGTGACGACCGCCCCTGTCCAGTCACGGTGAGGGCGTGGATGATCAACTCATGAGAGCGGTTGCGCTGTTTATCACGGCGGTCCTTGCACTCGCGAGCTGCTCGACCGATGGCAGAGGAGGCACCGCCTCGACCGAGGCCAGCGACGGTAAGCCGCCTGTCAGCACTGTCGTCGAGACACCTGTCGGCACAGACGTGCGCGCTCCCGACGCCGAGGTGCTGGTGACGCTCCCGATTGGCGAGCCGAATGACGAGGCGCTCGCAACGATCGAGCGTGTATCGGCAGTCGCCGACGTGATCATCGACCGGTACGTCGACGAGCGTTCCTCAGTCGCTGCGCTGATGTTGGCTCGCGACAATGGGTTCAGCCCGTCTCAGATCCTGATGGCGGCCACGGAGGCGCGGTTGACGCACAGCGGTCGCATCTTCGCGGCCGATGGTTCTTCCGAGGTGCCTGACGGGCCGCCGACCGAGGTGCTGGTCGACGATCGGGCGGAAACGGCTTCCGAGGCCGCCGGTCTCCGTGTGCTCAAGACGCAGGTGCCCATCAGTGAACTCCTCGACAGCATCACCGAGCGAGATCGGCCCGGCTATGGGGAGCTGACGATGATCATGATGGCCTTCGAGACTGGCTACACCGTCGACCAGATCGTCTTTCAGGTGATGACCGACCAGCCGGTTGCGTGGGCCATGTTCCCGGGCCGATACGACGCAACCCAGAACGTCTACGACGATGGACCGATGCGCCTGGTGTTCCTCGACGCTGAGAGCGGCGTCATCATCCCCGAGATCCAGGATCCCTATCTCGACGGGTTCATCTTTCCGGGTTCGACACCTAGCGCGCCGCAGTCGACGACCACGACCGCCCTCGCCGACGAGGAGCGAGACTTGGCGGAGCTGCTCCAGCGGGCCCAGGGGGTCTACGTGGTCGATCCGGAGCTCGCCTCGAGACTCTCGGCGGAGGGCGACTTCATCTCGAACGTGGTCATCCACGACGGCGAGATGGTCGTCGAGGGCGACACCGTCAGCGGCCAGATCGGGTGGACGATCACACAAACCGTCGACACCGATGACGGCGCCGTGAGTAACGACTACACGGTCGATCACACGCTGCTGGAAGCTGAACTCACGATGGTCGACGATGGTCTCTCCTTCACGGCGTCGACGACCAGGGTGGCCTCCGAGAATGGTGAACCATACGGTCGGTACGCGCCG
>JAJCXU010000307.1 GCA_029263275.1 Ilumatobacter sp. | reverse complement strand
CCAGTCGTACCAATCGGGGTTCGGATTGCTCACCACCCGATGCTGCCACGTCGGAGCTCGTTCGCACGGTTGGGATTCGTTTGACGGCATGATGGTCCGATGCGATTGGGCGACGCAACGTGGAGCGAGGTGCAGACCCTGCTCGCTGACCCGGTCGCCGAAGACGGCACCCGAACTCCGTTGGTCCTCGTCCCCGTCGGATCGACCGAACAGCACGGCCCGCACCTGCCGATGTCGACCGACACGATGATCGCCGAAGAGATCGTGGCACGCGCGATCCACCTCACCGACGGCCTCATGGTCGGACCCACGCTTGCCGTCACCGCGTCGGGCGAACACGCGGGCTTTCCCGGAACGCTCTCGATCGGAACCGCGGTGATGCACGATGTCATCGTGGAGCTCGGTCGGAGCGCCGACTGGGCGGCAGGCATGGTGTTCGTCAACGGCCACGGCGGAAACTCGAGCGCACTCGCCTCCGCCGTCGACACGCTTCACCATGAGGGCCGCCATGTGCTGTCCTGGTCGCCAAAGTGGCCGCAGCGCGCCGACGGGGGTCCCAAAGATCTCCACGCGGGCCGCATCGAGACCTCGCTGATGCTCGCCATCGACCCCGGACTCGTTCGACTCGAACTCGCAGCACCCGGCGTCGACGCGGACATCGACGAACTTCGACGGGTTGGTGTGCGGCCGGTCAGCCCGACCGGGGTGCTCGGCGACCCGACGGGCGCATCGGGCAGCGAAGGTGACCAGTTCATCACCACCTTCGTCAATGATCTCGTGCACGCCATCGAAGCCTGGCGACCGATCGACCCCACGCCGATCGGGTGAGCGTGCGATGAGCTCCGCCGTGTCCGAATCGGCCGAGGGCCTCGTTCGCCGCCACGTTCGGGACCAGTCATGGGAACGATTCGGGAACGTCGTGCTGGCTGGCTCGCCGCTGACCGTGTTCCGCGTCACCGATGCTGGCGGCGCTGTGCTCGACGCCATCGAACGGGGCGAGCCCGTTGCTGCCTCAGCACTCGTTGATCGTCTACTCGACACCGGGTCGATCCACCCGGTGCCGGCGCCGCCCTCGACGTTCACCGTGGACGACGTCACGGTCATCACTCCACAACTCGGGGGCACAGCAAGCACGGACGGACGGATCGTGGTGGACGACGGATCCGACCCGCCGCTCGATCACGCCCGAGTGCGACTCGACACGAACCAGGGTCCGGCCGCTGCGCGCAACGCTGCGCTCCCACTGGTCGATACCCAGCTCGTTGCATTCGTCGACGCCGACGTCGATCTCCTCGGTGACGTCGGCATCGGCTCGTGGCTCGATGCGTTGCTCCCCCATTTCGACGATCCGAGTGTCGGCCTGGTGGCTCCGCGCGTGACTGGTGAGGTCGGATCGCCACTCGACCTCGGCAACCAACCCGCACGAATTCGAAGCGGCACGCGGGTCAGCTACGTGCCCGCCGCCGCGATCGTCGTACGCACCGCCGCACTCGACGCCGTCGGAGGATTCGACGAACGGTTGCGATTCGGCGAAGACGTCGACCTCGTCTGGCGACTCGACCAAGCCGGTTGGCGGTGCCGCTACGAACCAACATCGGCGGTGTGGCATGCACCCCGGCCGACATTGACCGACCGACTTCGACAACACGCGGGCTACGGGTCGTCGGCCGCACCGCTGGCCACGCGCCACCCGGGCAAGTTGTCACCGGTACACAGCAACGGCTGGACCGCAGCGGTCTGGGCTGCATTGCTCGCTGGACATCCGGTGGTCGCGTGCGGGATTGCCCTCGGCACAGCGGCCCGCCTGGCACCAAAGCTCCCTGGGGTGCCCGCAACTCGATCGTTCAAACTGGCGATGACTGGCCATCTGCTGGCAGGGCGGCAGTTTGCGGCAGCGATCCGCCGCGTGTGGTGGCCGATCGTCGCCGTCGGAAGTCTGTGTTCCCGGCGATTCAGATGGGCGGCACTGGCATCGGTTGCAGCCAGTCCGTCGACCGCGGCGGCAGATGTTGCCTACGGCTGGGGTGTGTGGGCCGGCATGATCCGCCACCGCACCGTCGGTCCGCTCCTGCCCCGCTGGCGCCCCTGGCCCTCCCGCCGGTGAGAACTCCCCACACCTGTCGTGGGAACACCTCACCGCAAGCTGATCGTGAGCCCCACGGGTGAGCGCAAGCCATACCCGTGGTGGGAGCAACTCACCGCAACAGGCCGAGGACCCGCGGCGTCTCAGGCGGGAACGGATTCGCGTTGCGCTTCGGCGATGGCCGTGCGGAGGCGATCGCTGATGTCGTCGCAGTCCTCACAGCCCCAGAGCGCGCTGTAGGCAATACACCCGAGACAGATCGCGAACACCGATTCGAGCGTGGCGGCGACGACGAGCATGCTGAGTGCGACGACACTGACGAGCGGCAGCCCCACCAACCAGGCGATGGCGGCGAAGCCGGAGAAGCCGAGCCCGACACCCTGGGCGAATCGCTTCGGTGGACCTGGAACCCGACGAGACTGCACGCCGAGGCCGCGCTCGACGGCCGGCGTCAGCACCCGTGTCGAGAGTTGCCCCAGCGGCGACAGCGTTGGCCCGGTCAGGACGCGTGCGAGGAAGCCGTAGACCAGCGGGACGAGCAGCCAGCCGTCCCGGAAGATCAGAAATGCAATGGCCTGGGCGACGACGCCCGCGGCCACGATGCGCGCCGACGACTCGTTGACCGGATCGGGAAAGCTGAACACTGACGCCACGTTCATAAGAACGGTGACGGTAACCCCGATATTCCCGATCAACAAAGTCGGGATTAGAGATTCAGCACACCAGGCGGCCGCATTCGACCCAAGCGAGGGATTACCGTCGGGACGGTGACGATTCGGCTGACCGTGCGAACCGCGATCTGGCGCAGCCACGTCGCCCGTGTCGCTGGCGCCGTCGACAGCGCCGGTGGCGGCCTGATTCCGGTCGTCAAGGGCAACGGCTACGGGTTCGGGCGCACGTGGCTGGCCAGTGTCGCCGCTGACTTCTGCGACACCGTCGCGGTCGGCACCGTCCACGAACTCGACGGCCTCCCCCGCGGGCTCACCGCGGTCGTCTTGACTCCCACGCTGTCCTCCCCGCCAGGGTCCGCATCGGCATCGTCGGGGCCCGTGATGACCGTCGGGAGCCAGGCCCACATCGACGCGTTGACAGGCTGGGGCGGGCGCGTCATCGTCAAGCTCGACAGCCCGATGCGCCGCTTCGGCGGTCGCGCCGAGTTGACCACCGCCGCCGAGCGTGCGGGGCTCCACGTCATCGGTGTCGCCATCCATCCGCCGCTCGGGGGATCCGCTGCCGACCACGCAACAGCCATCACCGACCAACTCGACGACATCGATCCCTCGATCTCGGTCTGGGTGAGCCACCTCGATCCCGAGCACTACGGCGCGCTCCCCGACACGCACGACTACCGCCTCCGACTGGGAACACTGCTGTGGCACGGCGACAAGTCAGCCCTGCACCTCGATGCCGATGTGCTCGATGTCCGCCCGGTCAAGGCTGGCGACACTGCCGGCTACCGCCTCGGGTCCGTCACTGGCGACGGGCACCTCGTGATGATCGGTGCCGGTACCGCCAACGGCGTGGCGATGATCGACGAAGGCGATCGCGGCAGTCTCAGCCCATTCCACTTCGAGCGGACTCGGCTCACCCTGCACGAACCTCCGCACATGCACACGTCGATGGCCTTCGTCCCGCAGGGCGACGCCCTCCCCGCAGTCGGCGACCACGTCGACGTGCAACGCCCGTTGCACATGACGGCGGTCGACGAGTACCGATGGCTCTGAACACGAGCACTCTGACTTCATCAGCGGCGGGCTCGACGCGTCGCCAACCAGGCCCCGACGTGGTGCGTGCGCTCGCGCTCATTGGTGTGGTCGTCATGAACTACCACGGCTACCTGATCATCCGCGGCGCCGCGCCCGGCACTGGCTGGCCCGGCGACCTGTTCGACCCCTGGGGCGGTCCACTTTCCACTCGCTTTGCCGCAACCTTCGTACTGGTGGCCGGCGTCGGCGTCACCTTGCTCACGCGACGGGCCATCGGTGATGCCGACCGCGTGACCGAGATGCGATGGCGACTCGTTCGACGCGGCACGGTCTTGTACGTGGGCGGGCTGTTCCTCGACACGATCTGGGACGGAACGATCATCCCCTTCTACGGCGCGATGTTCGTCATCGCCGCCGCGCTCTTCACGAT
>JAJCXU010000306.1 GCA_029263275.1 Ilumatobacter sp. | reverse complement strand
ACCGAGGCGTTCAAGCTGCTCGGCGCCGATGTCACCTGGGTGTCGCCCAAGACCCTGCTTCCGCCGTCGCACGATGAACACGCCGTGTCGAATCTCGACGAGGTGATCGACGACATCGACATCCTGTACTTGCTGCGGATGCAGAACGAGCGGATGAACGAGGCATTGGTGCCGAACCTTCGGGAATACACCGCCCGATTCGGGCTCACCCCCGAGCGGGCCGCCCGCCTCGGCCAACACGTCCTCGTCATGCACCCCGGGCCAATGAACCGGGGCGTCGAGATGGCGGTCGATCCCGGCGAGTTGCCCGGCAGCGTCATCAACCAACAAGTCACCAACGGCATCAACGTCCGCATGGCCGTGCTCTTCGATCTGCTCGGAAGCGGCTCGGAGAACTCACTCGCCGGAAGCACAGACACAGGGAATCCAGACGCATGAACATCTTGATCACCAACGGTCGCCTCGTCGACCAGGCCGGAGAACGCACGGGAAGCGTTCGTATCTCCGACGGCACCATCGTCGAGATCGGCGACGGGCTCGAGCCCCAGGAGGGCGAAGAGGTCATCGACGCTGCGGGACTGGTCATCAGCCCGGGCTTCGTCGATCTGCATGTCCACCTGCGTGAGCCGGGCCGAGAAGAGGCGGAGACGATCGAGACCGGCAGCCGCGGTGCCGCACTCGGTGGGTTCACCGCCGTCGTCGCGATGCCGAATACCGATCCGACACAGGATTCGGTCGGCGTCGTCGAGTTCGTCCGCCAGCAAGGCATCCGCGCCGGCCTCTGCGATGTGTTCCCGTCGGGGTCGATCACGATGGGCCGTCAGGGCGAACAGCTGACGCCGTTCGCCGAACTCGCCGAGGTTGGCGTGCGGCTGTTCACCGACGACGGCAACGGCGTCCAAGACCCGCAACTGATGCGCCGGGCCTACGAATACGCGAGCGACCTCGGGGTCACGATGGCGCAACACTGTGAGGTCGAATCACTCACCGCCGGGGCAGTGATGCACGAGGGGTCGTGCTGTAGTCACCTCGGCTTGCCGGGCTGGCCCTCGCTGGCCGAGGAGCTCATGGTGCACCGCGACATCGAGCTGGTGCGCCTCACCGGAGCGCCGGCTCACTTCCTGCATCTGTCGACGGCCGGCTCGGTTGCGCTCGTCCGAGCGGCGAAGGCCGACGGTCTGCCGGTCACGGCGGAAGCGACGCCGCACCACATCAGTCTGACCGATGAACTCCGGGCGTCGTACAGCGCGCTGTACAAGGTCAACCCGCCGCTGCGCACCATGGACGACATCCACGCAGTCCGCGAGGGACTGCAGGACGGCACGATCGATGCCATCGCCACCGATCATGCGCCGCATGTCTCCGAATCCAAGGAGCTGCCGCTGGATCAGGCACCTCCAGGAATGCTGGGACTGGAAACGGCCCTCGGGGTCGCGCTCGCCCATCTCGACATGCCACTCGCCGACGTCCTCGCTGCGATGTCGTGGAAGCCAGCAGCCATTGCAGGCATCGGTGATCGCCACGGTCGACCGATCGAGCCAGGCGAGCCTGCCAACCTCACGATGTTCGACCCGAATGAGACATGGGAAGTGGTCCCGGCACAGCTGGCGAGCAAGAGCAGGAACACACCGTTCGTCGGCGTTCCGCTGACCGGACGTGTGAAGCACACGGTGCTGCATGGCGAAGTCGTCGTGCGCGACGGAAAGGCCCTGAAGTGAACACCAAGACCAAACCGCATGATCATCCAATAGGATGCATGATCATGCAGAGCGGGCAAACGCAAGGAGACGTGAAATGAGCGGCACGATTCGTGAAGGTGCACTCGTGCTGTCCGACGGCTCGGTCTTCGAAGGTGAACTGATCGGTGCCGCCATCAGCGACGGAGCGCCGATCGCTGCCGGCGAAGTCGTCTTCAACACCGTGTTGAGCGGCTACCAAGAGGTCATCACCGACCCGAGTTACGCCGGCCAGATCATCACGTTCACCTACCCGCACATCGGTAACTACGGCATCAACGCCAGCGACTTCGAATCGGCTGGCACGTTCTGCCGCGGGATCGTCGTGCGTGACCTCGCTCGCCGCCACAGCAACTTCCGGGCCCAGTCCGATCTTGGCTCGATGCTGTTTCAGCAGGGAGTGCCCGGCATCGCTGGCATCGACACCCGCCGCCTCACGCGACTCGTCCGCGACACCGGCGCACTGCCCGGCGCGTTCGGGGCCGCCTCAGAAGCCGAGCTGCTCGCTGCCGCCACTGCGGAACCCGGCACCGACGGTGTCGACCTCGTCAGCACGGTCACCACCCACGTCCCATACGTGATTCCCGCCGCCGATCCCGACAGCCGGACCAACATCGTGGCCATGGACTTCGGTATGAAGTCCAACATCGGCCGAAGCCTCGCCCGGCTCGGACGCGTGCAGGTGGTTCCCGCATCAACCACTGCCGCTGAGGTGCTGGCGTACAGCCCGGACGGTGTCTTCTTGAGTAACGGCCCTGGCGACCCGTCGATGTCGCCGTATGCCATCGAGGCAATTCGTGGTCTGATCGGCGAGGTGCCCATCTTCGGCATCTGTCTCGGCCATCAGTTGCTTGGTCACGCCATCGGAGCGAGCACGGTCAAGTTGCCGTTTGGCCACC
>JAJCXU010000305.1 GCA_029263275.1 Ilumatobacter sp. | reverse complement strand
CGATCATCGAGTTCGGTCAGCAGTTCGATCCGCAGCCGTTCCATGTCGATCCCGAGGCCGCACTCGATTCGTCTTTCGGCGGCTTGATCGCGAGTGGCTGGCACACCGGATCGCTGTGGATGCGGCTGTATGCCGACGCCTTGCTCCTCGACGCCGACAGTCGAGGATCGCCCGGCATGGAGGAGCTCCGCTGGTTGGCACCGGTGCGCCCTGGCGACACATTGACGGCGACCACCGAGGTGATCGATGCTCAACCGTCGAGCAAGGACCCGACTCGCGGCACCGTCTTCACCGAATCGGCCATGACCAACCAAGACGGCGTCGTCGTGATGACGCTGAAGGCGCGTGGCATGTTCGGTCGTCGCTCGGTTTGACCCGCGATGTGGTGCTGTCGGACTGGTGTTGTTCGGGTCAGGATCGGCCGGAGCGGAGCACGCCGCCGGGGCGGGCACCGGTGGGAACACCGTTGTCGAAGGTGACTTCGCCCGACTTGATCGTGTACCGATAGCCGTCGACGTCCTGCAGGAGCCGCCGTCCGCCAGCGGGCAGGTCGTGCACCATCTTCGGGGCGTGCAGGTGGAGGTGTTCGAAGTCGATGACGTTGATGTCGGCGACCTTGCCGGGTTCGAGACGGCCCCGGTCGGTGAGCCCGTAGGCGTCGGCGGTCTTCGATGTCTGGAGTTGTACGACCCGTTCGAGCGGGAGTTTCTCACCGCGACTGCGATCGCGAGCCCAGTGGGTGAGTAGATAGGTCGGGAAGCTGGCGTCGCAGATCAAGCCGCAGTGCGCCCCGCCATCGGAAGCACCCGGCACGGTGGCCGGATGATCGAGCATCTCGCGGATGACGTCGTGGTTGTGCTCGTAATAGTTGCCGAGCGGGCTGAACATGAACGACTCGCCGTCGGCCTCGACCAGCCAATCGAGCACGACCTCGGCGGGGTGACGGCCTTCGCGTTCGCCGATGGCGCCGGCGCTTGCTTCGAGCGGCGGCTCGTAGTCCGGCGGGTCACCGAGCCGATACATCTGGGACCAATTCGTCGCCATGTAGTGAGCGAACTTGTTCTCGGTGAACGGGTCTTCGGCCAGGAGGCGTTGGCGCATCTCGGGGTCGCGGAGCATCGCTGCTCGCTCGGCCAACGGCAGGTCGCTGATCTCGCGGTAGCTTGGGTGAGCGATGAACGGATGGAATGAACTCTGCAATCCGTACAACATGCCGGTCGGGCGCACCGCGACTTGAGGGATCATCGGTGAGCCGGCAGCGGTGTTGGTCAGCGCATTGTCGAGGACAGCGCGAAACGCATCGGGGGCGGCCGGTGTCTGCGCCAGGGTGAACGTGGTCGGACAGCCGAGCTCGGTCAACGTGTCGAGCCAGGGTTCGTCGCCGCCGGTGCCCTGATCGTCGGAGACGTACTGGAACACGGCATGGCCCGAGTCGCGGACCGCTTCGCCGATGGCGATCACTTCGTCGGGAGTCGAATGGGTGCCGGGCACGAGACCGTGTTTCGAGGTGTGGAGGAACGTGCGTGAGGTGGAAAAGCCGAAGGCACCGGCGGCAAGCGCATCGCGAGTGATGTCGACCATCTGCTCGATCTCGTCCGCGGTGACGTCGTACTCGTGCGCTCGTTCACCGAGCACGTAGGCGCGCACCGCCGCGTGGGGGAGCTGCGCCCCGACATCGATGGTGCGTGGCATGGACTCCAGCGCGTCGAGGTACTCGCTGAAGCTCTCCCACTCCCAGGTGATGCCCTCGTTCAGCGCGCTGCCGGGAATGTCTTCGACGCCCTCCATCAGTTCGATGAGGAACTCGTGCGCGTCGGGACGGACCGGGGCGAACCCGACGCCGCAGTTGCCCATCACGACGGAGGTGACGCCGTGTTGGCTCGATGGCGCCATGACCGGATCCCAGCTGACCTGACCGTCGTAGTGCGTGTGCACGTCGACCCACCCCGGCGTGACGATGTGGCCGGCGGCATCGATTTCGCGAGTACCGCCGTCAGTGACCTCGCCGACTTCGGTGATGACCCCGTCGTCGACGGCAACGTCGGCTCGCCTGGGTTCGGCACCCGTTCCATCGACGACCATGCCGTTGCGAATCACGAGATCATGCATGGCCCAGTCTCGCGAGTCCGCCCGGTGTCCGCCGAGTCGAGTCACAGATGTACCCGGCCCCGCTGTGACTCAGAGTCACAGATGTACCCGGCCCCGCTGTGACGTTCAGGCTTGGAGTTGCAGGACCATGCGCTCGACGAGGGCGTCGATGTCGATGGTGGGCAGCGAGTGCGGCGAGATGATCGAGCGCAGCGCGAACGGGCCGTCGATGATCTCGAAGGCCGTGAGGAGATCGATGTTCGCTGAGATCTCGCCACGGTCTTGCCATCGCTCCAGGAGGAGCGGGATGGCGCTCTGTGGCGCATCGAACAACGCCTGGTTGCGCTCGATGAGACTGGGATCCCGGAGCTGCGCTGCCCAGAGTTCGTAGTGAGCGGCGCGGCCTTTGAAGTCGGTGAAGTTGGGCAAGATGCGGCGAAGGAATTCAGCGAGGTCGCCGCGCAGGCTGCCGGTGTCGGGCGCCTCGGCATAGTCGACCGTGGCGTGGACGGCGCTGAGCACCAGGTCGTCGGTTTCCGGGAAGTGGCGGTAGATCGTGGTCTTGGCGACGCCTGATCGCTTGGCGACCTCGTCGATCGTGAAGCCGACAATGCCGCGGTCGAGGATGACGTCCGTTGCTGCCGCGATCATCTTGTCGCGTGCGTCTGTGCTCAGCGGTCGGGCCATATCGTCGCTTCTCGATCTTGTGGGTGTGTCATCGGTAACGCTACCACTTCGTAGCGTTACTCGAAGTATTGCGCTACCATACCGTAGCGAAATGTCACCGGCGGTGTCGTACCGCACAGCAACTGGAGAACCTCAATGTCACATCTGCTCTACCGCCTCGGCCGACTGGCCGCACGACGACCCTGGACCATGATCGGTGCCTGGGTGCTGCTCGCCGTAGTGGTCATTGGAGCCTCGAGCACCGTGGGGCGCGAGTTGGAAGACTCGTTCGCCGTCCCCGGTCTCGACTCACAGGACGCACTCGATCTGCTCGAGGCAGCACAGAGCGACGCCGCGGGCTTGACCGTCCGCGTCGTGATGACGCCGCTCGATGCGGGCACCACGTTCAACGAGCCTGCAGCGATGTCGGCGCTCGTCGACGTGCAGCGGGCCGTGGCCGACCTCCCCAAGGTGATCGGGGCGACCGAGGCTGCTGATTCGATCGGACCTGACGGACGAGTCGCGGTGATCACGGCGCAGTATCCGGTGGTCGACGAGCTGAGCATCGCGGACCTCGATGCGCTGAAGGAGTTCGCCGCCGAACTCCGGGTTGATTCGCCACTCCAGATCGAATTGGCGGGCGACCTGTTCTTCGCGTT
>JAJCXU010000304.1 GCA_029263275.1 Ilumatobacter sp. | reverse complement strand
AGCCGTTCTCGCCCGGCTTCGTCGAGGCGGCCCGCTGCACGCGCAACGGCGTCGACGTGACCGCCGGAAACGTCACCTGACGCGAGCGCTGATTCAAATCCGGGCATCTGGTCGCACACATCAGCGCGTTCGGTGACCGCTCGGGCTTCGCGCTCGGAGCGTTGCCCGGCGCGAACGTGTGCGGCCTCGGCCGAACCGGCGCAGCCAGCATCAGACAACTCTCGGGCACGACGATTGGCCGCGATCTCGGCGGCATCGACCCAGGATCGAACCACCCGAAGATGGGCGAGGTGTTCCGCGAGTTCGTCGCGGCTCATCGTCGCTGGTTGCGCCGTGACCGCCGCGTTGTAGGCGGCGTCGGCGTTGGACTGTGGCATGTTGTCTCCCGTTCTCGAAGCTGATCGAACACGGGGGAGTCGGTACCAAGAACAGTACCGATGGGGTGTCACAGAGTTGGAAGGCGCTGAGCTACCGCTGTTTGATCCAGTCGAGGATTGCCGGGCGGAGCCAGAGTCGGGGTCGCCCGTTTCCGAGGTCGACGACCGGCCGTGGCATGTCGTCGTAGCGGCGCTGGTAGAGGCTGACGCTGTTGGGATGGGCGAGCCCGAGCAGCGTCGCGAGCTCACGAGAGTCGATCAGTTCCTCGGTGTTCACCATTGGAGCCATTGGCTGATCATACTGATGCTGTCTACGCCCATAGACTCACGGGCCATGAGGCTGAAGTCGAACGATCCTTGCTGGTGTGGCAGCGGCAACAAACACAAGCGATGCCATGGCGACCGTCAAGCGCTCAGCTACCCACCAGTCCATCTCGGCGGCGTGTCCGCACCTCGCCCGGTCCCTGATGTCATCGTCCGCCCGGACTATGTCGCCACAGGAACCGTTTCGACGTCACGGTCCCCACAGGTGCAAGACGCCGAATCTCTCGTGCGTCTACGTCGAGCTTGCTCGGTCGCTGCCGAGGTGCTGATCCGCACAGGTGAGCTGGTCGCGGTGGGGACGACCACCGACGAACTCGACGCAGTTGCTCACAGCATCTACGTCGAGTTGGGCGCCTACCCAAGCGACTTGCACTACCAGGGCTACACCAAGTCGATCTGCACCTCCGTGAACGGTGTGATCTGCCACGGCATTCCCGACGACCGGCCGCTCGAGGACGGCGACATCGTCAACATCGACGTCACCGCGTACATCGACGGCATGCACGGCGACACCTCGGCAACCTTCCATGCCGGAACTCCGCGAGCCGCAGTGGCTGGCCTTGTCGACACCACGCGCGAGGCCACGTTGCGTGGCATCGCTGCGATCCGTCCGTTCGAACCACTGCAGCGAATCGCCGAGGCCATCGAACCGTTCGCCGAGTCTCGTGGCTACGCGGTCATCCGCGAGTACGGCGGCCACGGAATCGGAGCAACGTTCCACGCCGACCCCCACGTCTCGCACCACATCGATCGAAGCGACGACCACATTGTCGTGCCAGGTATGACGTTCACCGTCGAACCGATGTTGACTTCTGGGCGGCCGACGTTCCACCAGGCAGCCGACGGTTGGACCGAACATGCCGACGACAACCGACCGTCAGCTCAGTTCGAACACACCGTGCTGGTCACCGATGCTGGCGCCGAGATCCTCACCGTCACCGCTGACGGAGCTACTGCTGTCGGAACTCTCGACAGCATTAGCGCTCGTCGCTGACCTCTGTTCAGCCGCGCTGGCGTTCGAAGGCAGCGAGCACGGCGCGCAGCGACGCAGTGGTGATGTTCGGGTCCGTCCCGATGCCCCAGCGGATGTTGCCGTTGCCGTCGACGGTCTCGACGTAGGCAACCGCTCGGGCGTCAGATCCCTGCCCAATGGCGTGTTCCGCGTAGTCGAGCACGTCGAAATCGCCGCCGACCGATGAACCGAACTCGGACACCAGCGCAGCAACAAATGCTTCGACCGGGCCATCGCCCTGACCGTTGATCGAGTGAGCCGAGTCGTTGACGTCGAGCTGGACCTGGATCGACGTGGTGGCGCTCATGTCATCGTTCGACACCGTGTGCAGTTCGTGGCTGCGCAGCCGCATCTTCGGCTCGGACGGCATGTACTCGACTTGGAATGCATCCCACATCACGCCGGGACCGATCTCGGTGCCCGAATCCTCGGTGATGTGCTGGATCGTCTTCGAGAATTCGATCTGCAGCCGTCGCGGCAGGTCGAAGCCGTGCTCGGTCTTCATCACGTAGGCGACACCGCCCTTGCCCGACTGGCTGTTGACGCGAATCACGGCCTCGTAGGTACGGCCGACGTGCTTCGGATCGATCGGCAGGTATGGCACAGCAAACTTGGCGTACTCGCCGGTGCCGTCGTCGCGGCTCTTGTCCAGCGCGTCGATGCCCTTCTTGATCGCGTCCTGGTGGCTGCCCGAGAATGCGGTGTAGACGAGGTCGCCGACGTACGGGTGGCGGGGGCTGACCGGCAGTCGGTTGCAGTACTCGGCGGTGCGGCGCAGCGAGTCGATGTCGGAGATGTCGAGCTTTGGGTCGACGCCGTTCATGAACAGGTTCATCGCCAGGTTGACGACATCGACGTTGCCCGTCCGCTCTCCGTTGCCGAACAACGTGCCCTCGACACGATCTGCGCCGGCCATGACGCCGAACTCGGCGGCGGCCACCGCGCAACCGCGATCGTTGTGGGGATGCAGCGAGATGACCACGGCATCGCGGCCGGGAATCGAGCGGCCGAACCATTCGATCACGTCGCCGTACACGTTGGGGGAGTAGCACTCGACCGTGGCCGGCAGGTTGAGGATGATCGGATCATCCGCCGTTGGTGCAATGACGGCCATCACTGCTTCGCAGACCTCGATGGCGTACTCGGGCTCGGTCAGCGTGAAACTCTCCGGGCTGTACTCGTACCGAATCTCGGTCGTCGAGCCGTCGGCACGAGCGGGCAGCAGTGCCTCTTGCTCTTTGCACAACGTGGCGCCAGTGACCGCGATGTCCTTGATGCCGGCCTGATCGAGGTTGAACACGACCTCACGCTGCAGCGGATTGGTCGAGTTGTAGAAGTGGACGATTGCCCGTGGCGCACCGCGCAGCCCCTCAAAGGTGCGCTCGATCAGTTCTGGGCGGCACTGCACCAGGACCTGGATCCACACATCGTCGGGGATCAGATCCTCGTCGATCAGTTGGCGCAGGAAGTCGAAGTCGGGCTGGCTCGCCGACGGGAAACCGATCTCGATTTCCTTGAACCCCATCTTGACCAGTTCCTTGTACATCCGCAGCTTGCGGGCAGGATCCATCGGATCGATGAGTGCCTGGTTGCCGTCGCGCAGGTCGACGGAGCACCAGGTGGGAGCCGTGTCGATGACCGCGTCGGGCCAGGTGCGGTCGGCAAGCGTGACCGGGATGAACGGCTCGTA
>JAJCXU010000303.1 GCA_029263275.1 Ilumatobacter sp. | reverse complement strand
CTTCCAAGCTGATGATGCGGGTTCGATTCCCGTCGTCCGCTCCACGCGAAAGTCCTGGTCACTGAGTTTCTGACCGGAACTTTTGTAACGCCGAGCGGTCTCAGCGGCCATTCCGTGCCTAGACGTGCCTAGAGGTTTGGCACCGAGCACGAGGAGACCCTCATGGCCCGAGCCCGGTCATTCGGAAGCATCCGCAAGTTGCCCAACGGCAAGTACCAAGCCCGCTACTGGCATCTCGGCAAGCAGACTGCTGCCGAGCACACCTACGCCGCGAAGACCGACGCCCGTCGTTGGTTGTCGACCGTCGAGGCCGACATCGTCAGCGGCGACTGGGTGGATCCCAACGCCGGGAAGATCACGTTCGGCGAGTACGCAAAATGGTGGATCGAGCAGCGTCCAGTCCGGCCGCGGACGAAGCAGATCTATGAAGGCCAGTTGCGCCACGTCACGCCGACATTCGCTGGCGTGAGCCTGTGCGACATCCGCCCGATCGACGTGCGTGGTTGGCACGGTGAGTTGTCTCGCGGTCCGCTCCACCAGAACACGATCGCAAAGATCTACCGGCTGTTCCGCACGATCATGTCGACCGCTGTCGAGGACGATCTGCTGCGACAGAACCCGGTGCGGATCAAGGGCGCTTCAGCGGAGCAGATGATCGAACGCCCATTGCTGACGTGGGACGACGTGCGAGCGCTGGCGGGTGCGATCCATCCGCGCTTCGAGTGCCTCGTATGGACGGTCGCAGCGTCGGGTCTGCGGTTCGGCGAGCTGGCCGGGCTCTCGGTCGACCACGTCAACGTCGACCGATCCAAGTTGTGTGTTTCGCGCGCGTTGAACGACATCAAGGGCGTCGGCCCGACGCTCGGGCCGCCGAAGACCGATCGAGCGGTGCGGACGGTCGCGATTCCGGAGGCGATCACGCTGCGCCTCGTCGTCCACATCGACCAGTACGTCGACGAGGCGCAGTCCGACTCGTTGTTGTTCACGTCCCTGCGAGGTGGTCCGCTGCTCAACACCTACTTCGCTCCGCGCTGGTCGAAGGCCCGATCCGAGGTCGGACTCCCCCACGTGCGGTTCCACGACCTGCGACATCTCGCCGGAACGGAAGCGGCGACCGCTGGCGCCTCACTCCGCGAGGTGATGGCGATGATGGGCCACGCGTCGAGCGCCGCTTCCCTCCGCTACCTCAAAGCGTCCGAGAACCGAGGCCGAGAGATCGCCGACGCCATCGGCCGAAGGATGGGTTCAGAATCAGCCCAGCTTCGGCGATGACTCGCGTCTGTATTGCGAACAGCCGGGTCCCGCAAAGCGAGCATTTGTCCCGATAGTGTCCTCTCCGCCCAGCGGGCAGATGGACTATCGACAGTGCAGCAAGAGCAGGATTACAATCGTCTCGTGGAAGGCGACCGATTCGCCCTCCGGGCGAATGAGGCCGTTATACGTTCGGGGGTTCGTGAGACGTTCACTCCGCACGCGCCCATTGACGAGATCGATATGTTGCTCGATCGACAGAACGAGGTCGACGGGCTACTTCAACTTCTAAGCACACCCGGGCTCCATGGAATCGTGTTTGGGCCTCGAGGTGTTGGCAAGAGCTCACTTGCTGGTTCAGTGCAGAAGTATTTCCTTCGGGTCCTTCATCCGGGCCGAGAGTTCATCTACTCCTGCGATCGAGAATCAACCTTCTCCGCGATGATGGCTGAGCCGCTGCTCGCGCTCTGCAGCTACGACGTAGGCGTCAGCGAGTCCGAGTTCGAAGCCGGAGTCACTGGCGAAGTGTCGGCCGGTCTACCGGGTGCTGGCGCCAAGGGCGGAGCGTCAGCAAGCAGCACGGTTAAGCGAGCGCAAGAGACCGTCACCCCCTCCAAAGCCGCCGCTCTACTCGCTGACAAGAGCGGCGTGCTGATCATTGACGAAGTCGACACACTGTCTTCGGTCGACGATCGGCGACGGTTGGCAGAGCTAGCGAAGCTGTTGAGCGACCGACGGTCTCACTTCAAGTTGATAATCGTCGGAATTTCACACACTGCATCTGAACTCGTCGCTCAGCACCCCTCGGCGGGCAGATGTCTCAAGGAGATTCGCCTCGACACCATGACGAGCCTCGGTCTGAGGGAGATTCTGCGGATTGGCGCCGCGAAGCACGGTTTCTCGTTCGCACCAGACGTCGAGACGACTATCGTGAACGCGAGTTGCGGATATCCCTATTTCACACACTTGCTCGCACTGAAGTGCGCCGAGAATCTAGTAAGAGACAACCCTGCGCAGTTTCGCATGACGAGGCAGGCCCGGTCGCCAGTGACCCTCAGAATCACCAAGGATCACCTGGCACATGCACTCCGCGCTGCGGCTTCGGAGGCGGAGGGTCGGCTGAGCGACCAGTACGATCGGGCCGTGCTCTCGCGACGGAGCAATCGATTTGAGGCCGCTGTTGCGGCTGCAGCTCGCATCGACGAGCCTCAGTTCCATCGCAAGCGGTGGCGCACTGAGCTAGCGAAGGACATGGGTGGCGACGAGGTTGTGGCCGAGCGAATCTTGAAGGCGGTTGTCACCAGCCTCGTACACTCCGAAAATTCGTTGAATGAGCGCTCCTTGCTTGTGCGTAAGAGCCATGGCGTCTTCGCTTTCGATGATCCTCGAATGCGCAGTTTCGTGAGAATCCAGAACGAACTATCGATCGCCTAAATCGTCGGCATCAGATGCTCGGAGTCTGCATCTGCAGCCAATCGCCCTGCGAGACCCCAAGGCGCCCCGGCTAGCGCAATCTCCGCCGGGGGCCAGGCGGCCCCCACACGCAAATCGCGATAGATCATCCCACGGTCGGTTTGGTCCGGCGCCCGCTTGGTTCGGCGAACCGGTCGAGGGCTGCCACGACGTCGACTGCGACCCACGCTCGGTTCCGTTCCTGCCCACGCGCCTTCACGAGTGCGCCTGCATCTTCGAGCTTGCCGATCGCGTTCAGCGCTGCGGGCCGTGAAACTCCGAGCGCCGTCTCGACGACGTTCGAGTTGATGCCGGGCTGGCGCATGAGCATCTCGGCGAGTTGCCACACCGTGCTGTCGGAACGGGCGGTGATTCGATCACGCCACTCAGCGGCGATGGCGTCAAGGTCGGAGAGCATCTCGGTGGCGTTGCCGATTGCTGTGAAGGCAGCGTCGGTCATCTGCTCGATGATCGGCTCGATGTTCCCACGCCGGAAGTCACCGAGCGAGTCGAAGTAGGCGTCGACATCGACGAGCAACCCCGCCGAGATCGGGACGGTGACGTTGCGGGTGATCCCGCGGCGTCGAAGTAACGCATGAATGATGGCGCGGCCAGTACGCCCGTTGCCGTCGGGAAACGGGTGGATCGTCTCGAACTGAGCGTGAACGAGCGCAGCGTGCACCAGAGCTTGAATGTCATCCCTTCCGGCGAACGCAACGAGGTCGGCCATCGCTGCGGACACCCGGTCGTGGTGGGGCGGCGTGAACAATGAGTCATGCGGCCCGTAGCGGCGACCGCCGATCCAGACCTGGCGATCACGCCACTTGCCAACCCACTCCGGATGCTGGTCGCCGAGCAACGCCGCTTGCATCTCGATGATGCTGCTCGCATCGAGATGGTCGGCGAGGTCGATAGCGGCTTCCATCGCCTGGGCGTTCGAGACGATCATCGTTGCGTTCTTCCGACTCCCGTCGCCCAGCTCGGCGAGTGCGATCGCTTTCGCTGATGCCGTCAGCTGTTCGATACGACTGGAGGCGGCGGATTCCGAGCGCAGCAGAATCGACGAGAACGGAACGATGCGATCGCCGTACTCGGCATCGAATCGGACGATGGCGATCGAAGCCTCCTCGGCCGCGGCGAGTACCTCGGCACCGACCTTCGGCACGATGTCGGCGATGTGGGGTGTGATCGCCGCCTCGTACGGCTGGTCATGTCTGCGGCGCGCAGTGTTCGACATCGGCACACCGGGCTCGATGTGCCAGTCGAGAGTCTCGTAGCCGAGTGCCGGCCAACCGGTGTCGCTTACCATGTTCCTAGTCTTCACTTCCGAGTTGTCTAAGTAAAGGATAGATACTCAATCTTTCCTTAGGTCGAACGGGAATCAGCCCTCAAACAGATGCCTTAGGGCACCTACGACCAGGAACGGCCCTGCCGCCGCAACCGCCGCCTGTCTTCGAGGTGGCCCTCCCGACGCGACTCCCAGCGACTGACCTGCTCGTCCAGCCATGCGATTCCTTCGGGGTCATGCTCTTGCATCCGTGCGACCGCCATCCGGTACTGATGCTCCAGAATCCACCTGTCGTAGACGGAATCGTCGTACTCGTCTTCAAGCTGTCGGACTTCATCTCGCAGCTTCACGATGTTTGCTTCGCAGGTGGCGTGAACGGCCTTCCAGGTGTTGCCTGTCTTCGGCGCACCCGCAGCAGATACCGGTTTCGCATTCGGTGGACTGGCGAACTGCTCGCGGCTCGCTCGCGCCTGTTCCGCACGCTTCACCTCCCGCCGCTCTTCGTCGGCCAATCGCTTTGCGCTCTTCGCGGCTCGGGCCGCACGCATCCGCTCGGCGTCGGATGACCACTTGCGTGGTCGTCCCGGTTTCCTCTTCTGGTCGGTCATGGAGTCCTCCTGGGTCAGGGTTGATGACCCAACGCTCCTCTTCCCGACTCCCGAAAACCCTCCCGAATCGTGATTCGGGAGGTCAAAACCCTCCCGAATCGCCTCGGGATGCGACTTCACCAATCCCAATTGAGGCTTCCGAGTTCCGGAAGCGCCTCCCGATCCGGCACGAGATCGATATCGCTGGTCGGTCGAGTCGCCCCGTGCGCTCGGGCCTCAAGCCTTGGCGACGAGGACGTAGTTGACACCGTGAAGGTGGTGTGCTTCGAGACCTCTGCTGGCCCGAACGCCGCTCAGGCGTCAGCCGAGGACGTGGCTCGCCGACGATTGATCTCGTCGAGGTAGGCGATCACCTTCTCGGCAGAGTCGAGCAGTCCACCGTCGACCTCGATCGGTACATCGTCGTCGGTCGGAGGGAGAGCGTCTGCGAAGAACTCATCCTCGGACCACTGGCGAACAATGTCACGGGCCACGGACTCACCGTACCCGAGCCTTCGATTGCACTGCCGGAGGCGTCCCGATTCGGGCGTCCGACGAAACGCCCGGAGAGTTTCCGAACGCCGTGCAGCAATGTGGTGCACGTGTGTACGGATTGGAGTTGGGGTGTTGGCGTTCGGATATTCGGTGCTTTGAGGGTGATGATCAGCTTCAGCGTGGACGGCCTGTGACGGTCGGACCATCGTGATGTCGCTCGCAGAAGTCGCTTTGACGACCGGGATGATGTGACGGTGGGTCCACCTCAATGAAGCGAGGTATCGGTGGTACCGCTACTAGTGAGCCACGTCGGGTTCACTCGCTGGCAGACTCGTTCGACCGAGGCGACGGCCCGAGTCCTTCGCCGGGGTGGGCTGGATGTTCTCCAGCAAGAGCTAAGTAGTGCCTTGGCACCGGCCGTCGGCGTTCCTTGCGTGGAATGTCGCCCCGACGCTCGTGCCCAAGGGTCGGCTTCCCCCGAGGCAGTCCGAGTGTCTCCATCAAGCCGAAGCCGATTTGCTCAGCAAGCGCCGGAGGAGTTGCGTTCCCTATCTGGCGAACTCTCTCGCGCCGAGTCCCCTCAACGCGCCAGTTGGCAGGAAACGACTGAAGCAGGAGCAGCTCGGCAGTAGTCAAGCAGCGCGACTCCCAGTGGAAGGGGCCGGTTGAGGGACCAGGCTGTGCCGCGATCGTCCACGCAGGCATGTCCTTCGCGAGCTTCAGTAGGAACGACCAGTACCGCGTGCGGTAGCCGAAGAGTGGGAGTCCTCCGCCGCGATCGGTATGCCACTGGTAGTTCTGCCCCTCAGGGATCGAGGGAAGAAGGTCGGCGTAGCGCCCACCGAGTAAGGGCTCGGCAAAGTCCGACGAATTGGACGTTCCGATTGCATCCCACGCCACCGGCCGAAGATCAGGCTCCACGACGTCTGGCCACACAACGGGGCCAACACGGCTCAGTACTACGATCGCGCGCTTCCGAGACTGCGCAACCCGATGCGCATTCGCGTCGAGCACCGCCCACGACAGCTCATAACGGTGGCCAGACGCTTGCTCGATCTCTTTCAGCGAACGATCTAGTAGTGGCAGCACTGAGTGCGTTCCACGCACGAATCCCGCCACATTCTCTAGTACGACGAGCATGGGTTGGAACCGTGCAACGAGTTCTAAAACATCGAAGATGAGTGTGCCACGAGAATCGTCGAGGCCTGCCCGG
>JAJCXU010000302.1 GCA_029263275.1 Ilumatobacter sp. | reverse complement strand
GCTCGGTGTTCGAGACCATCGACCACTCGATCCCCGCCGCCGCTGGCAATGCGGTCACCGACATCTTTCCGTTCGCATGGGAGTCGACCAAGGGCGTCGTGAAGGTGCTCAATCCGGTCAACATCATCGGTCACGTCACCGGTGACAACGACGACCTGAGCAGCCGACCCACCACGCTCTACGGCGTCGCCCAGATCTCCGACGACGTCGGCGAGTCGTCCGGCTGGGCTGGCATGGTCCTGCTGCTCGCGGTCCTCAACATCTTCGTCGGCGTGTTCAACATGTTCCCGCTGCTGCCACTCGACGGTGGGCACGCCGCCATTGCGGCCTACGAGCGTGTGCGCGAAGCCATGCGCGGGACCAAACAGCGGTACTTCGCTGACGTCGAGCGACTCATGCCGTTCGCCATGGGCGTGGTCACCGTGCTGCTCATGCTGATGTTCGCGGGCCTGTACCTCGACATCTCTCAGCCGCTCTAATTGAGCGCTCCAGGGTCGCTGCGCTCCCGTCGCTGTCAGTTGCCGTGCCACCCGATTTCGGCCTGCTGGGGTAGGCCCGGAGGGAGTCAAGTGCACGACTGGTTGGCTGTTGGATGTCCCGTTTCAAATCGGGACGGAAGTGGACTGGGGCATACGTGGGCTGACTGGCCCTGGGGCGTATCGTCGTAGCTATGCAGGTCACGAGTTCGGTTCCTCGGAGGGTTACTCGGCAGATTTCTGTGGGTGATGTCAAGGTGGGCGGGGACGCGCCGATCACGATTCAGTCGATGACGATCACGAAGACGGCGGACGTCGAGGGCACGTTGCAGCAGATCTATGCGCTCGCCGCCGCTGGCGCTGACATCGTGCGGTGTACGTGCAACGAGATCGAGGCTGCCGAAGGCCTCGCCCAGATCGTGCCGCGCTCGCCGGTTCCGATCATCGCCGACATCCATCATCAGTACAAGATGGCGATGGCGGCGATGGAAGCTGGCGTCGATGGTCTCCGCCTCAACCCGGGCAACATCCGCAAGCCGGAACACATCAAGACCGTGGCGGCTGAGGCGAAGGATCGAAATCTGCCGATCCGTATCGGTGTCAACGCTGGATCGCTCGACCCGAAGCTCTACGAGAAGTACGGCGGCGCCACGCCTGAGGCGATGGTCGAGTCGGCGATGACCGAAATCGCCTACTTCGACGAGGTCGGGTTCGACCTGATCAAGATTTCCGTCAAGGCGTCGAGCGTTCCGCTGATGGTCGATGCCTATCGCATGTTGTCTGAAGCCACTGATCATCCGCTCCACCTCGGTGTCACCGAGGCCGGGCCTCCGCCGGCAGGACTGATCAAGGCCACCGCAGGCATCTCGACGCTGCTGCTGGAAGGCATTGGCGACACGATTCGCTATTCGCTCACGGCCGATCCGGTCGAAGAGGCCAAAGCCGGGCGTCAGCTCCTCGAGGCACTCGGCCTTCGTGAGCGTAAGAACGTCGACCTCATTGCCTGCCCGTCATGTGGCCGAGCCGAGGTCGACGTGATCAAGGTGGCCAACGAGGCCATGGATGCGTTCGGTGAACGCAAGCTGCCCCTGCAGGTCGCCGTCATGGGGTGTGTCGTCAACGGGCCCGGCGAGGCCCGCGACGCTGACATCGGCATTGCTGCGGGCAACAAGCGCGGCCATCTGTTCATCAAGGGCCAGAACGTCGCGGTGGTGCCCGAGGACGAAATGGTCGGTCAACTCGTCGAGTGGGCCGAGTTCATCAACGAGCACGGGACTGAAGCAGCGCTCGAACGAGCCGACTTGGACAAGGCTCGTCGCGAAGCGGAGAAAGATCGCGCACAGCTGCTCGAAGAACAAGGCGACGACGCGAACGCGGCAGGCGAGAAGATCGTCGAGATCCGGAGAAAGAACAAGACCTGAGCTGGATCTGCGCCCGGGACTAGATCGACGTGACGACGAACGTGTCGGCCGACGCGACGATCTGTGTGCCAGGGCCGAGGTACAGCTGCTCGCCGGCGACGGAGATCGCGAGCTCGTGGCCGGTTGCGGTGTGTTGTTCCCCCGCATCGAGCCAGACCAGCTGGACTCCCGCCTCTACCAGTGGGTACCGCCCGTCGACGACCTGCATCACTGGATCGACCAACGGGGTCGGATCGACGATGTCGAGGAGGAGATCGATGTCGACGTGTTTGACCGTGAGGCCCCCACGGACGATGTTGTCGCTCGCCTGCATCAGCTCGATTCCCGAACCGCGCAGATAGCCATGCAGGTTGCCTGCGGTGAGATGCAGCGCTTCGCCGGGTAGCAACGTGACGTGGTTGAGGAGCAAGGTGACCGCCACACTCGGGTCGCCGGGGTACATCGCATCCAGACGTTGCACCCACAGTGCCTCGGGTCGATCGCTCGACGCACACGCGTCGACCGTTGCCGCTGGGTCGATGTCGCCGCGGTAGAGGCCGTGCATCGCTTGCCCGGATCCGCCCGCAGCAACGACGTCGGCGAGGTCGTCGGCGCCAATCGCCCGAAGCACATCGATAGTTCGGTCCTCGGGTCGGACACCGCAGAATGCTTCGAACGGCGTGAGTGCGACGAGGAGCTCGGGCTTTGCGTGCGGATCGGTGAACACACCGCGCTCGAACCCGTCGCGGGCCTGTTCGGAGGTGGGGTGCGCCTGGAGCGAGAGAGGCTCAGCGGCGCAGAGCACCTTCAGGAGATACGGCAGGTCGCCGGTGATGTCCACCAGCGGTGACCCATCGGCGAGCGTGGTCGGCCCGTTGGGGTGAGTACCCAGCCACAACTCGGCCCAGGGGCGGCCATCTGGTTCGCGCCCGAGCAAGGCGGGCATGAACTCGGTGTCACCCCACGCGTAGTGCTGGACGACACCGTCGATGAGCTGGCCAGACATCAGCTGCGACGCGAGAACGATGAGTCAGGGCGGTGGCGGGGGCGAGTCAGACTCATCGCTGCGGGGCCGCAGGCATCAGAGTCCGAGTTCGTCTGCCCGAGCGAGCACGCCGGCGCGTTCAGCACCAATGGTGGTCGCGTCGCCGTGTCCGGTGTGCACGACCGTGTGGTCAGGCAGCTTGAGTAACACGTTGCGGATCGTCGCGAGGATGGTCGGCTCGTCGGAATAGATGCGGCCGGTTGCTCCCGGACCGCCACAGAACAGGGTGTCGCCGCTGATGACCGCGCCGGTTGCGACATCGTGGAAGCAACAGCAGCCGGGGGAGTGGCCGGGAGTGTGAAGGATGCCCAGCTCATGGCCACCTGCGCTGATCGTGCGACCGGGTTCGAGCGGGCCGTCGAACTGCTCGCCTGGGTGCACCACGTCCCAGAGAAACCGGTCGAACTCGTGCAACAAGATGGGGGCATCGACGGCATCGCGTAGTGCAACCGCGGCGTTGATGTGGTCGTTGTGGCCGTGGGTCAGCACGATGCCGGTGACCTTGCGGCCGTTGACGGCGTCGACGATTGGCTGATGGTCATGCGCCGCGTCGAAGACCAACACTTCCTTGTCGTCGCCGACGAGCCAGATGTTGTTGGTGACCTCCCACTCGCCGCCGTCG
>JAJCXU010000301.1 GCA_029263275.1 Ilumatobacter sp. | reverse complement strand
GTGGGACGGTCTGACACTGACCGACTCGGGCGGGTTCCAGGTGTTCTCGCTCGACCCGAAGGTCGATGACGATGGTGTGACGTTCAAGAGCACCTACGACGGCTCGACACACCGCTTCACACCAGAGATCGCGGTCGCAGTGCAACAGCAGCTCGGTGCAGACATCCAAATGGTGCTCGACGTGTGTCCGCCACTGCCCAGCCCACCTGAGGTCATCCGGCTCGCCGTCGAACGTACTCACGCCTGGGCGCAGCGGGCCAAAGCAGCGCACACCCGCGCTGACCAGGCACTATTCGGCATCGTGCAGGGCGGGGTCAGTCCGACGATGCGTGTCGAGAGTGCGCAGCGCACCGTCGACATCGGCTTCGACGGCTACGGAATCGGTGGATTGTCGGTCGGGGAGTCACGCGACGAAATGCTCCCAGCTTTGGCTGCAGCGATCGAGCATCTTCCTGCGGACCAACCGCGCTATCTGATGGGCGTCGGCGATCCGGCCTCGCTCGTCGAAGCGGTGGCGCTTGGGGTGGACCAGTTCGACTGCGTGATGCAGACACGGCTGGGCCGGCACGGCACAGCGCTCACCTCGACCGGTCGGTTTCAAGCCAAGGCCGCACGCAACGCCGAACTCGACGAGCCACTCGACGAGCAGTGCCCATGCGAAGTGTGCGCCCGTCACAGCCGGGGATACATCCGGCACTTGCTGCAGGTCGGCGAACCCACAGCGTCGCGCCTGCTGTCGATCCACAACGTGGCGTGGACCATCGACTTGATGCAGCGGATGCGCACCGCGATCAGCGATGGGTCCTTCGACACCCTGCGTCGTGAGGTGCTCGACGTCTGGGCGTGACCCACGTAGGCACGCCATGCCCGGTCTCGGGCCTCAGACGCCGGTAGGCTCGCACGCCGTTATGCCCTCCACATTTCTGATGACCATTCTTGCTGCCGATGACGGCAGCAGCTCCGGCAGTTCGATCCTGTCGTTCCTGTTTCTGCCGCTGATCTTGCTGGGAATGTACTTCCTGATGATCCGTCCGCAGCGCAAGCGAATGCGCGACCAGCAGGCGCTGCAGCAGTCGATCGAGGTGGGCCAGGACGTCGTGACCAACTCAGGCATCTTCGGCACCATCACCGGCGAAGACGGCCCGAACCGGTTCTGGCTGGAAATCGACGACGAGAACGATGTGCAGATCCGCATTGCTCGTGCCGCCATCCAAAACGTCGTGACACCTGATGACGACCCTGGCGCCGATGACGATGTCTTTGACGATGATGAAGATGATGACGACGCTGAGGCGGCGTCGGGCGACGACACCGACAACTGATGAAACGTCGTCTCTGGATTTCGCTCATCGGCACCGTCCTTGCGGTCGTCAGTGCATTGGCCGGCAACCTGGCCACTGGCAACCAGCCCATCCTCGGCTTGGACTTGCAGGGTGGCCTGTCGGTGATCCTGGCGCCTGAAGAGGGTGCCACGGGCGACGACCTCCTGGTCGTTCGCGATCTCGTGCGGTCCTCGCTCGAACGCAGCGGCGTGGCTGAGCCCGACGTCCGCGTGCAGGGCTCGAACATCGTGGTCGACTTGCCTGGCGTGAAGGACAAGGAAGAAGCACTCCGCAGCGTCAGCGTGTCCGGCATCGTCGAACTCCGACCCGTCGTCAACTTCGTGGAGTGCTCCGCCCCGGTCGTCGATTCGGCACCCACCGATGATGTGCCGACCACTGACGTGGCGACCACCGACGACGTGCCGACCACCGATGTGGCGTCCACCGACGTGCCGACCACTGACACCGAACCAAGCGGGTTCCGTCGAACGGTCCCGGCTCCGGACGACACCACTCCGGATGACACCACTCCGGACGATTCGGTGCCGGCAGATATCCCGGCGGACGACCCGGTCACGCCGGTTGTCCCGTCGCTGTCACCAACGGGTGCAGATTTCCTCCCGACACTCGACGGCAGCGCCGTCTGCGTCGGACCGGCCCAGGCCAGCGGCGAAGTGTTCAAGCGCGACAGCGCCTCGGTGTCGCTCGGCCAACTCGGCGGATTCAGCGTCAATGTCGAGTTGCGCGGTGATGGCCAGGAGTCGTGGAATTCCCTGGCAACACAGTGCTTCAACCAGTTGCCCACCTGTCCGTCGACCGGCATCGACACCAACGGTTCCTCACGTCCCGGACAGATCGCCATCGTGCTCGACGGTGTCGTCCAATCGGCGCCCGTCGTGAACACCCCGGTTTTCGACGGAAACGTCTCGATCACCGGCAGCTTCAGCCAGAGCGAGGCAGATCAGCTCACCGACGTACTCAACCGCGGTGCGTTCCCGGTGCAGGTCACGCCCCAGGAGACCCGCACCGTCTCGGCATCTGCCGGCAGCGATTCGCTCAAAGCAGCAATCATCGCGGGGCTCATCGGTCTTGCCCTCGTGCTCACCTTCCTGGTCTTCTACTACCGGTTCCTCGCCTTGGTGATCATCGGCGGCCTGATCGTGTGGGGGATGACCGTGTACAGCGCCGCGGCGTTCGTGTCAGGTGCCACCAACTACGCCCTCAGTTTGGCGGGCGTCACTGGCATCATCGTCGCCATTGGCGTCACGGTGGACAGCTATGTCGTTTTCTTCGAGCGCATGAAGGACGAGATCAGAAACGGACGCACCCTGCGCAACGCTGCACCGCGCAGCTTCACGAGCACGTGGCGCACCATTTGGTCCGCTGACCTCGTCTCGGTCATCGGTGCCCTCATCCTCTTCTCGCTCAGCGTCGGCTCGGTTCGTGGCTTCGCGCTCTATCTGGGCATCACGACGCTGTGTGACCTCTTCGTGTGCTTCTTCTTCACTCGACCTGCGGTGCTCCTCCTCGCGAGGAGCAAGTTCATGGTCGGCAAACGGGCCTTCGGGCTGGAGGTGGCACAGTGAGCCGTGCCGACCACATCGCATCCACCGGCCTGGGCCGGCTCTTCCGTGGGCAGACCGCGGTTGACTTCTACGGTCGTCGACGCGTTGGGATGATCATCGCGCTCGTCGTCGTCGTCGTCACGATCGTTTCGCTCTTCACCCGTGGCCTCAACCTCGGTCTCGACTTCGAAGGTGGTGACGCGTGGGACGTTCCGGCCAGCGAGATGTTCACCCCCGACGACGCCGAAGACGTCCTCGAAGAGAACGGCGTGTCGGTTTCCGGGTCGCGCGTGCAGCGTCGCTCTGGCGATTCCACCGACGTCATCACCGTACAGATCGAAGAGGTCGCGCCGGAGACGGCCGAGCAGCTCACCAGAGCGTTTGCCGAACGCGCCGGTGTCGATACCGAAGAGATCAACTTCTCGTTCACCAGTTCGACCTGGGGTGGCGAGATCACCGAGAAGGCCGTCCGAGCGCTCGTGATCTTCTTGATCATCGTGTCGATCTTCATCTCGATCCGCTTCGAGTGGCGGATGGCGCTCGCCGCGCTCGCCGCCATGGCGCACGACGTCGTCGTGGTGGTCGGCGCCTACTCGGTCTTCGGCTTCGAGGTATCACCCGCAACGGTGATCGCGTTCTTGACCATCCTCGGCTACTCGCTGTACGACACCATCGTC
>JAJCXU010000300.1 GCA_029263275.1 Ilumatobacter sp. | reverse complement strand
GAAGTCGACGGACTCGTCGATCAGCGCGGTCCACTTCGCTTCGTCGAACACCGGAATGGCAACCCACTCCTTGAAGACCTTCTTCGCCGGAGCGAACGACAACCCCTCGCCGGCCCCGATCAACTCGGCAACACGCTCCTTCGGGAGCTTCACGACGAGGTTGCCCGTCTCGCGATGCACCGTCGCCACGAATTGATCGTTGGCAGTGACGCGCAGGCATTGCGTGCCCATCATCGTGCCCTCGACCAAGCGCCCCGAACCGAGAAATGGTTCGGCGACGTCCCAGAAGGCGGCGTGGTGTTCGTGTCGTGTTCCGATGGTTGCCATCAGTGATGCTCCTACTGGTCGAGAGTGAGTGTCGGTACGTTCGCGACGAGGACGCCGAGGAAGTGAGTCCATCCGCCTGCGTGTTGTTCGGTGCGCTCGGCACCGAGGCCGGTGTGCGTCAGGTGAACTCGGGTACCCGCGCCGGCCGGCGCAAAGGTCACGTCGACGCGAGTTGTTCCCGGTTCGACGTCCGCGAACGGGCCGCGCTCCCACCCGTAGGTGAACGCAAGCCGATGCGGGCGATCGACCAGCTCGTAGCTCCCCGAGCAGGCATTGCCATCGTCGTGGACCCATCGCCACGAGCCATCAGGGCGCAGATCGACCGACGCCTCCGCGGCCATCCACTGCGTCAGTCCTTCGGCGGTGGTGAAAAGGTCGAAGACGAGGTGCGGTGGCGCCTCGATGTCGATTTCGATATCAACCAGCTGCATGACGTTGCTCCGTTTCGTCGGCGAGGCGTTCTGCCGTCTGCTTGAGCGCAGCAAGCTTCGAGGTCCAGAAGTCGTCGAGGTGCCCACGCACCGCGCCCAAGCGCTCGAAGTCCACTGAGTACAGCCGCCGGTTGCCGTCGACACGGACAGCCACAAGCTGCGCGTCGCGCAGCACTTTCAAGTGCTGACTGGCGATGGGTTGGGCGAGTCCTGAGTGCTCCGCGAGTTCGCCAACGCTGCACTCGGTCGCGCTGATCAGGCGCATGAGTTGGCGGCGGTCGCGGTGCGCCAAGGCCTTGAAGGCGCTGTCGTCGAGATCGTCAGACATCGGCGCCAGACTACATAGGACTTTTCCTATATGACAAGTTGATCGACGAAGGCGCCGACCGATGGGATTCGCTCGAAGTCAGCACCAACGTGATCGTCATAGGGGTCGATGAGAATCGGATGCAGCCCAGCAGCAGTGGATGAGGCGATGTCCATCGCAACGCTGTCGCCGATGTAGGCGATTCGGTCTCGGTCGAACTCCGCGAAGTGTGGGAGCGCATGGTCGAAGATGCGCGGGTCGGGCTTCTCGACGCCGACCACCTCGCTGTCGATGATGCAGCGCATGGAGACAAGCGGTCCATCGCCGACCTGGCAGACCGAACGATTGAGCGAGCCTTCCACTTGCCCCTTCGCGTTCGACACCACACCCATCGGAAAGCCCGCACCGGCGAGGCGTCGCAGCGCGACGAGCGTGTCGGGGATTGGCCACCGCCAGAGATCGGGGGTCCGGGTTCGGTTCAGCACGTCGGCAGCTTCGGCTAGGTCGGCATCGCGCACGCCGACGGCGGCGACGTACGCCTCGTCGTAGACCAGCCACTCCCCCTCAGGAGACCCCTCGTGGGACTTGTCACGCATGCCGGCGTAGTGCGCACGGCGATGTGCGTCGACCGAGGTGGCGCCGCCGTAGTACGCCAGCAGTGGCACGAGTACCGTCGGATCCGGCAGCACCAGCACACCGCCGGCATCGAACAGGACCGCGTCGAATCGATACACCATGCCATTCTCACGTGTCGTCCGGCCCCAGGGCCACATCACACTCGGCCACGGTGAACACGTCGATCTCGGTGGCGATGCCATCGATGTTGTCAATCGCCGCGGCGAACGCCACGTTGTCGATCTGATCGACGTCGTAGTCCGCCTCGGCAAAGATCTCGACGAGCCGGTCGTTGGTGTCGGCGTACAGGCCGACCTGTTGCTTGATCTCGTCAGGGGCCGACGCCCGGAACCGTTGACCGAGGTCGCCGATCTTGTCGATGACCGCCCGCCACGCCGCAGTGTCTTGGGTGTCGACTGCATCGAATTCGTCATCGAGCGCATTGGACGCCGCGACGACGTCACACCACGGTTCGCCTGCTGGCGCAGCGTCGTCGCTGCCACCGCTACACGCGGCCGCAGCAAGGAGAACAGGAATGAGGGTTGCGGGCCGGAGCCTCACCCGGCGCCGAGCTCGGCGAGGCGATCGAGGCCGATGCCGCACTCTTCGAACACGCTCAGCATCGAGCCGATGTCGCCGCTCTGCACTGCCGGATCGGCAAAGTCGAGGTTGCCAGCGATGCAGCTCGACTCCTCGTTGGTCAGCCCGATTGACTCAAACTGCGAGATCAGCTGCTCGCGGATGGTGCCGTTTGCCGGGTCGAAGTCGTTGTCGTCACCGTCGTCACCGCTGTCTCCAGTGTCGGCGTCGTCCGAATCGTCGCTGTCACCAAACGGACGGCCACATTCCTTCTGCGTGTAGGCATCGAGACCGTCGCTGGCAGCTTCGAGCTTCGCGTCCAGGTCGTCATCTGCCATGAACGACAAGTCGGCGTCAGCGATGTTGAAGTCCGCTGCCTTGAACGCGTCGATCAGCATCTGATTCCCGTCGGCCATGACCTTCGCGTCGTCGGCAATCTCGGACGGGGCCTCATTTGGCAGACGCTTCACAAAGCCTTCGACCGTCTTCAACTGGCTCTCCACCTCGGCCGGGTCCGCGCCGAGAGCATCGAAGATCTCGTTGACGACGTCGGCCTCGTCAACGAAATCGCACCACGATTCGGCGGTGCCTCCACCAGCGCTGTCACCGCCACAGGCACTTGCGGCGAGGGCAATGACCGCTGCGCTTGCAGTCAGACGTGATCGGGTAGAAGCGATGCGGCGGGTGAACATGGCATCAACGGTAGTTGCCGCCAGCGCTGGCGTAACGGCAATCAGGCAAGGTGTTCGTGCAGGAACGCTGTTGCCCCTGGCCAGATCTTCGCAGCGAGTTCAGCATCTTGGGTTCCAAGCGCATTGTGCGGCGCCATGAAGGCATGACCCGACCCCTCGTGGACCGTGATCGAGGCCGTCTTGCCGAGCGCCTGCAATTCCTCGTGCAGGTGCATCGCGGCGGATGGCGGGAAGAAGTCGTCGTGCTCAGCCATGTGGCCCTGAATGGCCGCTTCGATCTTGGAGTAGTCGGGCTGGTCATCGCCTTGCGGGAAGCCGTAGAACGGCACCGCTGCCTTGATCTTGTCCGGACGCAGCGCGGCGAGCACGAACGTGAGCAACCCGCCCATGCAGAACCCCATGACGCCGATGCCATCGCCCGTGGTCGATTCGTGCTCGGCGAGGTAGTCGACCGCACCGCTCATGTCACGCGCCGCACGATCCGCAGGGAGCGAGTTCATCAGCTCGGCGGCCTTGTCCATCTCGGTGTGCTCGGCCAACTCGCCGTGATAGAGGTCCGGAGCGAGGGCGACGAAACCCGATGCTGCCAGCCGGTCGGCCATCTCCTTGATCCCCGAGTCGAGACCCCACCACTCCTGCACCACGATGACACCGGGACCACTGCCCGATTCCGGCACAGCGAGGTACCCGCGTGCGTTGTTGCCATTGCTTGGAAACTCCACGATTTCAGCCATGACACGAGGATACGCCCGGGCCAGACCCCGCGAAGGGTCAGACCCGGGCATCAACTCAGCTTCCGCCGGGATTCAGCGTGACGGCAGTCGCCGCGTAGTCCGCGCCGAACAGGTCAACGCCTGAGTCGGCCAAGAGCGCCCAGGCCGCCTCGACGATTTCGTTCGTGAACGAATCGGCATCAGGGGCTGCGGTGAGCACCGTGGCTCCTTCGAGGTTCGGGGTGCCCTGGCTGATCTCAACCGTGCGATCCCAAGCGGCCTGATCGATGTAGCCGATGCCGTTCTCGGACGGCCAGATCAACTTGTTGACCTCGTTGGTCTGCCACAGCTGGTGGCTTTCGCCGAGCGTGGAACCCTGCGCGACGACGATGTCGCGGCACGACTCGATGTTGTCTCGGCAGTAGGCCCACCCTTGCATCGAAGCCGCCACGAACCGCGTTGCCTGATCCGTGTAGTCGGCGTCGTTGGCGAGGCGTTCGCCCGAGGCCCAAATGGCGTCCTGCAACATGCCGACACCTTCCTCCTCGTAGCTGATCACGTTGAGGTCGGCCGGCGTGTACAACTCACCGGTGTCGGGGTTCTCCGCTTCGAGCACCTGGGCGTACTCGTTGTACGTCATGGCCTCGGCGGCATCGATTTCGCCTTCGAGCAGCGCAACCATGTCGAAGTT
>JAJCXU010000299.1 GCA_029263275.1 Ilumatobacter sp. | reverse complement strand
TCGGGCAGGCGTTGCAGATCACCCTGGTCACCGTGGCGCTGACGGGGTTCTTCATCCTGTTCGGCTTCTTCGCCGTGTCTGAGATGACCGCATCGGGATGGACGCGCCTCGACGACATCCATGTGTTCGGGACCGCGACGTTGGGCGGCCGCCCACTCGTGCTGTCCGAGCCGCTGCTGCGCGTGTCAGCATTTCTCGGTGCGTTCTCCGGCATGTACTTCACCGTCGTGTTGACCACTGACGAGACCTACCGGACCGAGTTCGCCGACGACATCGGTCCGCAAGTTCGTGAGGCGCTGGCGGTGCGCAGCGCCTACCGTGTTGCCAGAGGCACTCACCCGGCGGCTCAGAGCCAACCGCCGGATTCCGACGCAACGAACGCGACCCGATGAACCCCACCCAGACACCCAACAACGAAGCGCCAGAGCCCGGCGAGGTTCCGGCGACTCCCGACAGCGCCATCGAGATCCGCGTCCTCAGCGATGCCGACGACATGGTCGTTCTCGGCGAGGTGTTCCAGCAGGTCTGGGGGTCATTGACCGAACTCGTACGCCTCGAGATGTTGATGGCAGTGTCGCATTCCGGTGGCTACGTCGTTGGCGCCTTCGACACGAGCCGGCACAGCGACAGCCACCCCAACGGACAGATCCTGGGCGCCTCGGTCGCCCTGCTCGCAACACACCACGGCAAGCCGGCGCTGCACAGTCACGTCACCGGCATCCTGCCCGGCGCACGCAGCACTGGGCTCGGGCGAGCGATGAAGCTGCATCAGCAGTCGTGGGCCCGTGAGCGGGGCCTCGAGTGGATCGTGTGGACATTCGACCCACTGGTGCGTCGCAATGCGTGGTTCAACATCGCGATTCTCGGCGCCGAGGTTCACGAATACCTGCCGCACTTCTACGGCACCATGACCGACGCCATCAATGCTGGCGACGAGTCCGACCGCCTGCTCATGGCATGGTCCACGGCAACCGACCCCGCCGCACCGCTCCGCGATGGCACCGGCGCCGCTGCTCACTCATTCATTCCGACACCTGACGACATCGTGTCGCTGCGCCGCACCGACCCCGCTGCGGTAGCCACCTGGCGTGCCAACAGCCGTCAGGCGCTCACCACCGCGCTCGACTCGGGTCGACACATCGTCGGATTCACTCGCAACGGAGAGTACGTGGTCGGTTCATGACAGATTTCCAGCTCGGCCCGGTTGAACTGCGCCGCATCGCGATGCCGCTCGTCAGCCCGTTTCGCACGAGCTTCGGCTCCCAGTCCGCTCGAGACATCTTGCTCGTCAGAGTGCAACTGACCGCAGCTGACGGCTCCGTCACGGAGGGGTGGGGCGAATGTGTGGCGCTGTCCGAACCCAGCTACTCCCCCGAGTACGTCGACGGCGCACAGCATGTGATCGAGCACCACCTGCTCCCGCGGCTGCGTTCCGCGGGCCGCATCGACGCTGGCGGCGTCAGCCCGGCGCTCGCCAAACTGCACGGCCATCCCATGGCCAAGGCGGCCCTCGAGATGGCAGTGCTCGACGCCCAACTTCGAGCAACCGGAACATCGTTCGCAGATTTTCTCGGCGCAACGAACACCACCATCCCCAGCGGCGTCAGCGTCGGCATCCATGACTCGGTCGACGACCTCCTCGCCACCGTGCAGGGCTATGTCGACGACGGGTACGTACGCATCAAGTTGAAGATCGAGCCGGGCAGCGACATCGAACACGTTGCTGCGGTCCGCGAGTTGATCGGCCCCGACATGCCGCTGCAGGTCGATGCGAACACGGCGTATCGCCGTACCGACGGGCAACACCTTCGCGAACTCGACCAGTTCAACATGCTGCTGATCGAGCAACCCCTACCCGAGGCCGACATCATCGGCCACGCGATGCTTGCCGCAGAGGTCGAGACACCGATCTGCCTCGATGAGTCGCTGGTGTCGGCGAGCGGCACGGCTGACGCCATCGAATTGGGCGCCTGCGAGATCGCCAACATCAAGCCGGGTCGCGTGGGCGGATATCTCGAAGCCGTCCACATTCACGATCTGTGCGTGGCGAAGGACATCCCGGTGTGGTGCGGTGGGATGCTCGAAACCGGCATCGGACGGGCGGCCAATGCTGCACTCGCCGCACTGCCCGGGTTCACCCTGCCGGGCGACATCAGCGCCTCGACCCGCTTCTACGCGCAAGACATCGTGACCGACCCGATCACGATCACCGACGGCTACGTCGCCGTGCCGACCTCACCCGGCCTCGGGTTCGACATCGACAGCACATTCCTGGACTCGGTCACCACCAGCACCACCACGCTCGACTGAGCATGCACGCCGACGAAGTCGCGACCGATGCGGCGCTCGTCAGGCATCTGTTGGCGACACAGCATCCGCAGTGGGCCGACCTCCCGATCAGCCGGGTCGCGTCGGCCGGCACCGACAACGCCATGTACCGCCTCGGCGATGACCTCGCGGTGCGGCTGCCACGGATTCACTGGGCTGTCGACAGTGTCGACAAGGAGCAGACCTGGCTGCCCCGACTGGCGCCGAACCTTCCGTTGCCGGTGCCGATTCCGATCGCTTCGGGCGCGGCCGACGACCGATACCCACATCGCTGGGGTGTCGTCCGGTGGCTCGACGGCCAACTGGCCACCGCCGAGGCCGTCGATAGCTTGAGTGACGTCGCCCACGAACTGGCGACGTTCGTCGGAGCACTGCGGACAATCGATCCAGCCGGCGGCCCGATCCACTCTCGCGGCGCTCCGGTACGGGCACAGGACGACGGCATCCGCTCCGCGGTCGCTGCACTCGGCGACCTGCTCGATGTCGAGACGTTTCTTGCGGCGTGGGACCGAGTGCTCGCCGCTCCTGACCACACCGGTCCGCCGACGTGGTTCCACGGCGACCTCGGCGACCTCAACCTCTTGGCCGTCGACGGGCAGCTCAGCGCCGTCATCGACTGGGGCACGTGCGGAGTCGGCGATCCAGCCGTCGACTGCCGCATCGCGTGGAACTTGTTCGGCCCAGCGGAGCGCGAGATCTACCGCACGGCACTCAGCGTCGACGACGCCACCTGGGAGCGCGGCAAGGGCTGGGCGCTCAGCGCAGTCACCGGCGTCGGCTACTACCACGAGACCAACCCCACACTGGTCGAGCAAGCACTTCGCGGGATCAACGCGGTGCTCGACGACTTCAGGCGTGCTCGGGGGCGTGACGCAGCTGGGCGATGAGGCCGACGGCGCCACCCATCAGGGCGAACAGCACGGTCTCGGCGATGGCCGCGCCACCGTGCCAGAGGGTCGGACCACTCAGTCGGTCGGTCCCCCAGAGCCCGAAGCCGATCCCCAGGGCGATGGCGGTGCTCGCCGATGCGGTGATGATCGCCTCGCTGGCCGTTCGAGCACTGCTGCCACGAGCAACAACGGGCCAGGCTGCCGCGACGATGATCGGCGCGAAATGGAACGTGTTGGTCGGCGTCCGAATGGCGAGCAGGAACCAGAGCAATCCAGTCAACACGGATGCCGCTGGTGCCACGATCGACTTGGGGATGTCTGCTTCTCCATTCACATCTCCAGTGTGTCCGGAGGTCGCGAGCCTGAGGAGCTGCGGACGCACAGTTTCGTGAGCGTTGCGCCGACAGCGACGGGCGGGACGCCACAATGGCCTCGCGTGGGATGCTGTGCGCATGGACTCAAGGCCGCTGCTACGCGTCGGACGCGCGACTCACGCAGCGATCGTGTTCGGCCCACTGAGCGGCAGGGAGCGGTCCAGGCGGGATGACGGAACGTTCAACCTTCTCGACGGACTGATCACGGTCGAACGGTTCAATGAGGACGTCATCACCATCGATGACAGGAGCGGGCTCGAACCGGCCGCCCTGGCACGGCTTCGGAGCGACATCCGCCTGATGATCGCCGCACGAAACGGGTCGCTCACGTTTGGCACACACGACCGGACGACGATGATCGAGTTGATCGCGATCGACCCTGAACTGGTCGCCGTCGTCGTCGACCTTCCGCAATGGGGACTTCCCGACACCGACGTGGCAACAATCCAATTGTCCGAACTCCGCGGCCTCATCGAACAGATCGACGCCGTCGAAGCGACGTTCGGCCCGCTCGTCGGTCGATGCGACGCCTGCGGCATGACTGCCTCCAGATATGTGCAGGGCTACGACGCCGGGTAGTGGACCCCCGACAAGATGTTGCGGTCGGCAGGGCTGTAGTACACCTCGTACGTTTCACCGTCGACGAAGGCGTTCGCCCAAGCCGGCAAGAGCGGCAGCACCGCGTTGCCGATGTGCACATCGACCCGGGATGCGTAACGGGTACTGACCTGTACTCGCTTGGCAATTCCGACAGCGGCGAGCGCGAGACCCGCGGTGGATGCTCTTCGAGACGCCGCCCCCACCCGTACCAGGACACCGACGGGGAAGAACACGAGCGCACCGAGCACCGTGACGATGACCACGACGTTCTCGTGCGTCCGGAACGAGAGCCAGGCTCCTCCCCACAGAATCGCGCCGAGCACACCCGCGATGACGGGCAATGCCAAGGCCGACCGTCGAGCACGCGTGATCTGCAGCTCACTCATCCGGCCGGTCCTGTTGACCGCGAGGTCCGCCTCAGTCCCCCAGACTTGGACGCCTGGACTCACCGGCGCAACTTCGGCGCGATGAACGGCTGCAGTGGCGTCACCGGCAACGGCACGCCCGGTCGCGCCGGACGCGCCGAGGCGATGACCTGCCGGACGTCGTCCGTGGCGGGAAACCGACACGCGAGATACGCACTGACCAGGTAGACGAGTTCAGTGATCAGCCCATCGCCAGAATCTGGGCCAGCGCCGCCACGCGCCGATGCCGCCGCGATCGCCCCGACCACGGTGCTGACGAGCGTGGTCGCAACCACCGATGCCTCGATTGGATCGAGATCAGGCACGCGGCTGCTGACCAATGCGGCAACTCCATCGTGCACCACGTCGCGGAGTTGCTCGAGCCCGAAGTCCGAGCCTCCATCGCCGCCCGCGGTCAGCATCACGAGGACCGACGGACGCAACGTTGCGACCTCGACGGTTCGCATCACGATGGCGGCAACCAGATCAGGCGTTGAGAGCGTCGCGTCGTCGACGAGCAGCGACGAGAAGAGCTCGAGGACCGTCGTCTCACTCCGAGCTGCGACCGCGCGTGCCACTTGCTCCTTCGTCTCGAACCAGTAGTAGACGCGGCCGACAGAGATCTTCG
>JAJCXU010000298.1 GCA_029263275.1 Ilumatobacter sp. | reverse complement strand
ATCTTCAGGAGCGTCGGCGATGACCGCCTCGGTGGTGAGGAACAGCGCCGCGATCGATCCGGCGTTCTGGAGTGCCGAACGAGTGACCTTGGCCGCATCGATGATGCCGGCCTTGATGAGATCCTCGTACTCACCGGTGTCGGCGTTGAGGCCAACGGCGCCCTTGAGGCCACGGACCTGCTCGACGACGACGCCGCCCTCCATACCTGCGTTGATGGCAATCTGATGGAGCGGGGCCTCGAGCGCCTTGGCCACGATCCGGGCTCCGGTCTGCTCTTCGGGATCGTCGATCGAGTCGATCATGGCTCGCACCGCGACCTGGGCCCGGATGAGAGTCGTGCCGCCACCAGCGACCACGCCCTCCTCGATGGCCGCCTTGGTCGTGCTGACCGCGTCCTCGATGCGGTGCTTCTTCTCTTTGAGCTCGACCTCGGTGGCGGCGCCGACCTTGATCAGTGCCACACCGCCGGCCAGCTTCGCGAGGCGCTCTTGGAGCTTCTCACGATCCCAGTCGGAGTCGGTGTTGTCGATCTCAGCCTTGATCTGGTTGACGCGGCCGTCGATGTCGTCGTGGGATCCGCCGCCATCAACGATGGTGGTGTTGTCCTTGGTGATCACGACGCGCTTGGCGGTGCCGAGCAGGTCGAGGGTGACGTTCTCCAGCTTGAGGCCGACCTCTTCGCTGATGACCTGGCCGCCGGTGAGGACTGCCATGTCCTGCAGCATCGCCTTGCGGCGGTCGCCGAAGCCGGGAGCCTTGACGGCTGCTGCGTTGAACGTGCCACGGATCTTGTTGACCACGAGGGTGGCCAGTGCTTCGCCGTCGATGTCTTCGGCGATGATGACGAGCGGCTTGCCGGTCTGCATCACTGCTTCGAGGGTCGGGAGCATCGCCTGGACGGTGCTGATCTTGGCGCTGTTGAGCAGCACGTAGGCGTCTTCGAGGACGACTTCCTGGCGCTCAGCGTCGGTGACGAAGTACGGGGACAGGTAGCCCTTGTCGAACTGCATGCCTTCGGTGAAGTCGAGCTCGGTGCCGAACGTGTTCGACTCCTCAACGGTGACGACGCCGTCCTTGCCGACCTTGTCGATGGCGTCGGCGATGACCTGGCCAACGCTGGAGTCAGCTGCCGAGATGGTGGCGACCGAAGCGATGTCAGTCTTGTCGTCGACGTCCTTGGACTGGTCGGAGATCGACTGGACTGCTGCAGCGACAGCGGCCTCGATGCCACGCTTGAGCGACATCGGGTTGGCGCCTGCTGCAACGTTGCGCATGCCGGCCGAGATCATCGCCTGTGCGAGCACGGTGGCGGTGGTCGTGCCGTCACCGGCGATGTCGTCAGTCTTGGTGGCGACTTCCTTCACGAGCTGGGCGCCCATGTTCTCGAACGGATCGTCGAGCTCGATTTCCTTGGCGATCGACACACCGTCGTTGGTGATGGTCGGTGCGCCGAACTTCTTGTCGAGCACGACGTTGCGGCCCTTCGGGCCAATGGTGACCTTGACGGCGTCAGCGAGCTTGTTGACACCGGCTTCGAGTGCGCGGCGCGCCTCGTCGTCGAATTTCAGAATCTTTGCCATGTTGGTGTTACTTCTTTCTCAGAGTTCCGGTTCAGAATCAGCTGTTCAGCTGACGATCGCGAGGACGTCGCGGCTGTTGAGCACGAGCAGGTCTTCGCCGCCCGAGGAAACCTCGGTGCCGCCGTACTTGCTGTAGAGGACGGTGTCGCCGACGCTGATGCCGACTTCGATCAGATCGCCAGTGGTCTCGGAGCGCTTGCCCGGACCGACAGCGAGGACTTCGCCCTGCTGCGGCTTTTCTTTGGCGGTGTCGGGGATGACGAGACCGGATGCGGTCTGGGTCTCGGGCTCATTCGGACGGACCACGAGGCGGTCGTCCAGCGGCTTCAGGTTCATGGTGTTGGCCTCCATTGGCACGATCACATGTGTTGGATTGACAGGAGCATCCGGGCTGTCGTGCGATTAGCACTCCCCGTTTGCGACTGCCAATGCTAAAGAACCGCGCGGCCGTTAGCAACCGACGCCCGCGACTGCTAACCGGAAAATCGAGAGCGGCAGACGTCAGGTCGAGGTCGACTCGCGCAGCAGCGCGAGTGTTTCAGCCAAGGGAAGCCCGATCACGTTGGTGACGCTGCCATCGACCCGTTCGACAAAGGCCCCAGCAACGCCTTGGATGCCGTAGGCGCCGGCTTTGTCCATGGCCTCACCGGTCGCGAGATACCAGTCGATCGTCGCGTCGTCGAGATCAGCGAAGGTCACCTTGGTCGTCACCAGAATCGTGCTGGAGCGACGTGCGCCGGCCAACGGCACCGACACGGTGACACCAGTGTGCACCAGGTGGTCACGCCCCGACAGCAGCCGCAGCATCCGGTACGCATCGTCGGAATCGAGCGGTTTTTCGAGGATCTCACCCTTCGCTTCCACCGTGGTGTCGGCAGCGAGGACCATTTCCGCAGGGCTCGCGAGCGGCGAGTCCATGGAGGCGGCCGCCTTCTCGGTCGACAACCGACGCACGTAGTTCTGGGGAGGCTCATCGGACAATGGCGTCTCGTCGATTCCGGCGGGACGCACCGCGAAACGGAGGCCGACTCCTGACAGCAGTTCGCGCCGTCGCGGCGATCCCGAGGCGAGGACGAGTGGATGAGGCAGGTCGAGCACGTCAGCCGCCCGAGAGCGCCATCACGTCACCATCGTCGGGAACGGTGACGTCGGTGTCGAGCGCTTCACGGGCACCGGTCTCAAGCCATCCGGCCGGGACGGCGACCTTGATCGGCCCGTTGGTGTGGCCGCGCTTGATGCGCTCGCCGCCTTCCACGATTTCGGCCGCCGGGTCGAGCATGGCGATGATGTCATCGAGTTCGGCGAGCGAGCTGTTGCCGGACAGCCGACGGCGGATTTCGGGCCCGACGGGATAGCCGCTCATGTACCAGTTGGCGTGCTTGCGGAAGTCACGCATGGCGTGTTCTTCGCCCATGTGCGCGGCAAGCAGCTTGGCGTGCTCGGCCATAACCTCGCACACTTCACCCAGGTTTCGACTCGCCCGGGCCGGTCGTCCCGACATCGCATCGACCAGATCCCCGAACAGCCACGGACGGCCGAGGCACCCGCGACCGATGACCACGCCGTCGCACCCGGTCTCATCCATCATTCGCACGGCATCGTGAGCTTCCCAGATGTCGCCGTTGCCGAGCACTGGGATTGAGCCGACAGCCTGCTTCAGCTCCGCGATTGCTTCCCAGCGGGCCTCGCCCGAGTAGTGCTGCTGGACCGTGCGGGCATGAAGCGCGATCGATGCAGCACCTTCCTCGGCGCAGATCTGACCGGTGCGCACGTGCATCAACCAGTCGTCGAAGAGCCCCATCCGGAACTTGGTCGTGACCGGAATGCCGTACGGGCTGGCGCTCTTGACTGCGGCGCGGACGATCGAGCGCAGCAGCTCGGGACGCGCGGGCACCGCGGCACCGCCACCTTGGCGTGTGACCTTCGCTGCCGGGCAGCCGAAGTTGATGTCGATGTGATCGACGCGGCCGGCGTCGCAGAGGATGTGGACGGCCTTGCCCATGATCTCGGGGTCCGAGCCGTAGAGCTGCTGGCTACGCGGCTGCTCGTCGGGCCCGAAGCTGATCATCCGGTCGGTCTTGGCGTTCTTGTGGACGACCGGCGTGGCCATGGCCATCTCGTTGACGTAGACGAGGCCCGGGGCGAACTTGCGACACATCTCGCGGAACGGCGCGTTGGTGACGCCCGCCATCGGGGCGAGCACCACGGGAGCAGACAGCTCATGGGCACCAATCGCAAACGTCATCGCTCACCAACGGTATCGGCTGCGCGGCCGGGCACCGGTGAGTCTGAGTCACAGCTGTTGTGGGCAACGCTCACCGCAACGGGTGTGGGCGGGTCGGGGTCAGTCGATGAAGGGCAGCCGCAGGTTCGGTGTCGCGCCGACCGACAGCGACGTCGGCCCATCGGAGCGCAACCGGTGCCACCCCGCCGCCGCAATCATCGCCGCATTGTCGGTGCACATCGCCCGACTGGGCAGGAACCCTTGGATGCTGTCGCGGGCGCACCCCTCGAGGATCTCTTCGCGCAGCAGCGAGTTCGCGGCCACACCGCCGCCGAGCACGATGCTGGTCGCCCCCGTCGCCTTGGCCGCTGCACGTGACTTCGCCACCAGCACGTCGACCACCGCAGCTTGGAACGATGCCGCAACGTCGGCCGAGCTCACGTCGGGGTGCTTACGGACGTAGTTCATGACCGAGGTCTTCAAGCCGCTGAAGGAGAAGTTGTAGCTGCCGTCCATCAAGGCGCGAGGGAATTTGATCGCGTCGGGATCGCCGAGGAGGGCGGCTTCGTCGATCGCAGGTCCGCCCGGGTAGCCGAGGTCGAGGAATCGAGCGACCTTGTCGAAGGCTTCGCCGGCGGCGTCGTCGATGGTCTGACCGAGCAGCCGGTAGCGGCCGTGGTCCTGCATCTCGACGAGCATCGTGTGACCACCGGACACGAGGAGAACAACGAGCGGGAACTCGAGCGTGGGGTCTTCGAGCGATGCGGCGTACAGGTGCGCTTCCATGTGATTGACGCCGATGAACGGCACGTCCCATGCGAGTGCGAGGGACTTCGCCGCCGACACGCCGACGAGCAGCGCACCGATCAGGCCGGGGCCGACCGTGCAGGCCACCGCGTCGATACGTGAATCCTCGACCCCGGACTCGACGATCGCTCGGGCGATCACCGGGTTGAGCACGTCGAGGTGTGCCCGCGAGGCAATCTCGGGCACCACGCCGCCGAAGTCTGCGTGCAGATCGACCTGAGTCGACACCACGCTCGACACGACGTCGTATCCGCCCATCACGAGGGCGGCTGCTGTTTCGTCGCAACTGGTCTCGACGCCCAAGATGAGCGTGGACTCGTCGACCTTCAGATCCTCAGGCACGAGCATCCTCCCGAATGGCATTGAGTCGGGCGCGGTAGTCGTCGCCTTGGATGTCGTGGCACCACATCACGATGGCGTCCTCGACGTTGTCGTAGTAGCGCTGGCGCACGCCGGCCGACTCGAAGCCGAACTCCTCGTACATGCGTTGGGCACCGTGACTCGTCAGGCGCACCTCCAGTGTCCATGCAACGCACCCGCGCTCGATCGCCACTTCGGCCAAGTGCAGCATCAAGGCGCGTGCGATTCCCTGGCGGCGGACGGTCGGAGCGACCGCAACGTTGGTCACGTGGGCCTCGTCAACGGCGAACCACACACCGGCATAGCCCACGATGTCGCCGTCTTGGCGGGCCACGACGTAGTGGCGTGTCCCCGCTCGCATCTGCTCGATCTCGCTGACGAACACGTTGTGCGACCAGCCCACCGGGTACGCGACGGCCTCGATGTCGAGGATGCCCTGACGCAGATCGCGTTTGCGCATCGGCGTGATCGAGAAGCCCTCGTCCTGCTCGCGTCCGAGCAACCGCTCGAGCACGCTCATGCGCGCGCCGCCCGAGTCGACCAGTTGATCTGTGCGTCCGGCGCCCGGAGGTAGACCGGCTCGATCTCGCGTGGGTTGACCCACTCTTCGCGGAGCGCGCGGGCATGTGCGAGTTGTGCGAGCGGCGCCGCCGACGGGTGGGCGTCGCCACCGACCTCGCAGTGGAATCCTTCGAGAATCTCTTCGCGATAGCGGACCGCTCCGTCGCCGACCAGGAGAACGTCCTGACTGCGCGCCATCAGGTCGGCAACAAGGTCCTCGACCGGTCCGACTGTCGGCTCCGCGACCTGCTGGATACCTCCCGGGACTTGGCGATACATGGCGTAGAACACTTCGCCCTTGCGCGCATCGATGACCGGCACGATCACGCGGTCGGTGTGTCGACACGGAAAGGCGAGGAGGTCCAACGACGTGATGCCGATCATCGGCACGCGCAGCGCCTGCGCAATCGCCTTGGCCGATGCCAGCCCGACGCGCATCCCGGTGAAGAGCCCTGGGCCCACGTCAACAGCGACGACGCTGATCTCGTCGAGCGCGATGCCGGACTGTTGGCAGACGAAGTCGATGGCTGGCACCAAGGTCTCAGCGTGGCGACGGCCCTTGGTGACCTCGAACAAGCCGATGACGCCTTCGTGTCCGCCGATCGAGACGCTCACGCGCTCGGTCGCGGTTTCGATACCCAGGATCAGCACGTGAATTCCGCCAGTCGGTTTCGGAGCGAGTCCCACCGAGCGGCCCACGTCGCTCCGGTGCCGACCACATCGATGAGCCGGGCACGGTCGAGTGCGAGTTCGTCAGAATCGTCGTCAGGGTCTTGATCGAGATGGATGGTGAGGTGGTCAGCGAACACTCCCTCGACCACGTCGCCCCATTCGACGAGCACGACGCCGCCGAATTCGGCGAGTTCGCCCAGCGCAAGATCGGCGACTTCGGACGTGCGGTCGAGTCGGTAGAGGTCAGCGTGATGCATCGTTCGAATACCGCGGACCGGTGCATCGAGGTCGTAGCTGTGCACCAGGGTGAACGTCGGCGACGTGATCGGCTCCTCGATGCCGAATGCAGCACCAAACCCCTGTGCGAACGCGGTCTTGCCGGCGCCCATC
>JAJCXU010000297.1 GCA_029263275.1 Ilumatobacter sp. | reverse complement strand
TCGATGATCCTCGGGCCCGGGCCGTCAGGGCTGACGATGGCGATCGACTCGATGCCCGACAAGGAAGACCGCATCATCAACCGACGCGTCCGTACCCAGCACACCGCGATGCTCCAGGTGGTGGCTGGTGTGAAGCGAGCGGTCGAGGCCAAGACCTGAGGAACGGCGTTCGGTTCACGCTCGATTCACGCGTGCCGCGTATTGTTCGTTCTCGAGTCGGTAGCAGCACCGACCACGACTGAGCGGGAGCCATCATGATCAATCGACGTCCGTCCATCCTTGTCGCCGCACTGGTTGCGGCGCTGGCCTTCACTGCATGTAGCGGCTCCGACGACTCAACGAGTGACGATGCGGCCAGCGCAGACACTGTGGCGGACGGCGGCGACTCGTCAGGCGGTGATGCCACAGCGGACGACGAGCTCGACCTGCCCAACTTCGAGAGCGACTTCGATCGCATTTGTGAAACGGGTGTCGGGTTCGCCGACGCAGCGCCACTCACCGACGGTCCCGGACCGCACCCGATGGTGCTCTTTCAGGAGACCGACAGCGGCGTGTTGATCACCTCCAGTCTCGAATTGCCGGCGGGCTGGATCGTCGAGCAGGACTCAAACTTCGATGACAACAGCGATCTGGCGGTGACCGAACTGGTCGGCTGTTCGAAAATCACGGCGAAAACCCCCAACGGCGTCTCGTGTGACCTGGAGGGCGATGACGGCGACGTCACCACGCTCGCGCTCGTCGACGTCTCCTATGAGTTGACGGTGCACGAAGCGACCACCGGTGCGTTGCTCGGCACCGAGGTGATCGAGGCGGTCGATACGGAGTGCCCGTTCTTCGCGTTCGTCGACGAGGACCAGACCGACTTCTTCAACACCCCCGACGCCGATCAATACACCAACGCCGTGAAGGCCTACATCACTCCCTGATCGACGCGACGCCGAGCACGGTCCGTTTGCGAAGACGACTCAACTGCTCGGTGTCGGCCACAAGATCGGGAACAGCGGGTGGTCCATCGCTGCGCCTGCCGCCAGCTCGTCGACCAAGCCGGGAAACGGGGGTGACGTCGTCCACGTGCGCGGGGCGTGCACCATGTCGTCGCCGAGGAATCGAACCGACAGCACTCGTCGTCGGCGATCGCCTGACACACCGCCCGCGCCGTGAATGCTGAGCATGTTGAAGAACACTGCGTCGCCCGGCTCAAGTTCCCAGGCGAGCACATTCCACGCGTCGGGGTCCGCAGCAAGGTCTGCGTCGAGATCGGGCAGCTCGGCCAGGCTGCCCTCGGGGAACCACTTCGCCTGCTCGTCGAGAAACGTGCGCGGCATACACCAGGGACCGCGGTGAGTCCCAGCGACGATGCGCAGGCTCGAGTCAAGTGAAACTGGATCGACGGGAAACCACATGCTGGCGTTCTGGAAACCGTCGACGTTGTAGTACGGCTGATCCTGATGCCACGGCGTCGCCTGCCGGGTTCCGGGCTCCTTCACTAACACGTGATCGTGGTACAGCCGGACCGCCGACGAGTCGGTCAGCGCCGCGGCGATCTCGGCGGCTGGCGACTCACGGATGAACCGCTCCATGGCGGGCAGCCGGTTCCAATTGCAGAAGTCCTCGACGAACACTCCGTCGTCGTCGGCACTGGCACGAATCGCCCGTGGTGACAGCTCCGCGAGGTTGGCGTCAATGGCCTCGCGAGCCAGTTCGACCTCCTCGCTACTGAACGCTGAGCGCACGACGACGGCACCATCGCGCTGGTATGCAGCACACACATCCCGATCGATCACGACCTCACGCTAGAAGCTCTCAGCTCGACCCCCGCGCACGTTCGCGGAGGTGGCGCAACCCAGTCCACTAGTTTCGAGACATGGCTTCGGCAGAGGACGTGTTCTGGGACTGCGCTGCACAACTCCTCGACATCACCGGCATCGAAGAGTCGACGATGTTCGGATTCGGCTGCGTGCGCGTGGACAACCAGTTCGTCGGCATGCCCGCCAACGATGAGCTGTGGGTCAAGCTGCCGGAAGATCGCGTCAACCAATTGATTGCCGACGGTGTGGGCGAGGTCTGCAGCCCCAACGGTCGGCGCTTCCGCGAGTGGGTCGGAATTCCCGAGATCGACGAGGCGCTCTGGCTCGGACTCCTGCGCGAGTCGATTGAATTCGTCCGTCCCCAAGCAACGGCAATCACACCCTCGATCGAGATCTGAGTTCGGTCGGCCGCCCGCGCCGACCAAGAAATCTTGGAGATTTCTTTGCGCTCTCACGGCGCTCAGACCACCCTCGATCGCGACGAGAACGGCACGTCGAGACGTGAGCGAGCGGGTCGCCGACGCTGCGCTGCCGCGGGAGAAACGAACGCACGCTGCCTCCTGAACAGCGCTGAGCGGCATCCGGTCGAACCAACCCATCACACCTGGTCAAGGACTATCCGACAGAACATCTATTCGCTACGATGGTGCCATGATCCGCCAGCTCATCGAAGACTACGTGGAGCTCTCATCCGCGGAACTCGACGAGGTGCTGGAGGCCGCCGAACACGACCGTCGGGTCGCCGAGGCGAAGCTGGCCGCGGCATCAGCGGTCATCTCGAATCGCGGCAGCTATCGCGATGCCGGTCACAGCTCGATGCGTGTCCATCTCAAGGCAGTCACGAACTGTTCGGGCAGCGAAGCGAACCGCATTCGCAAGCGCGCCGCGGTCGTCAACGACCACGCGGCGATCGGTGATGCCTGGCTCGCCGGCCACGTCGGCACCGACCAGATCGATCGACTCGCGTCCGCCCGAGCTCACCCACGAGCCGGCCATCGCTTCGCTGAGTTCGCTCCGCAGTTGCTCACCCACGCCGAGCACCTCGAGTACTCCGACTTCGCGCAGGTCGTCGATCACTTCGAACAACAGGCCGATCCCGACGGTGCGTTCGACGATCAGCAATTCCAGGAAGACGAACGCTTCGCATCCGTCGCTGTCACCAACGGCGCGGTGGACGTCCGTGCCAGCGGTGGCAATCCGCTGGTGGCGGCTGAAATCGATGCGGTGTTCAAGCTGGCCGTCGAAGCCGAATTCGACAAAGACTGCGTGGCCAGGCGCGCTGAGTTCGGCGACGACGCCGTGGCCCACCCGCTCGCCCGCACCAGCCAGCAGCGCAAGTTCGACGCACTGCACTCGATCTTCATGTCGTACGCAGCAGTTCCAGCAGATGCCACGACGCCGAAGCCATTGGTCAACATCGTCATCGATGCCGCCACGTTCGCCGCGTTGCTCGAGGGTCACGGTCTGCGCGATGGCAATGACGTGCTCGGCGGCCCTGGTGACACCGACCTCCTCGCACGCCGATGCGCCACGTCGACCGGCACGCCAGTGCATCCCGATGTGGCGCTCCGCGCAGCAATCAGCGGTCGTGTTCGTCGCGTCATCATCGACGCCGACGGTGTGATCGTCGACGCCGGCCGAACACGCCGCCTCTTCACCGGTTCAGCACGCGACGCCGCGCAACTGTTGGTCACCACATGCACCCACCGCGGTTGTGCCGTCCCCGCCGAGCTCTGCCAAGTCGATCATCGCAACGAATGGGCAGCCGATGCGGGCCGGACGGATCAAGCCAACGCCATCCCACTATGTGGCAGCCACAACCGCTGGAAACACACCGAGGGTCTGCGGACCAGACGGGCTGCCAACGGAAGAGTTCGGTTGATCAGATCGGATGGATCGGTGATCAAACCCGTTGGCGAGCGCGACCCCGAATGGGCCGAACCACCACCCGCGTGGGGCGATCCACCGTCGCTGCCCCGCCCTGCCTGGCCAACGCTCGATACCTTCCCCTTGCGCCGCGCTGGTTGACAGTGACCTGGCTCGAGAGGTCTCAGCTCGCGCTGAGTCGTACCCAGTCGATGTTCACTTGCCGTCCGGCGAAGTCGATCGGGTCGAACCGCAGGCCTCGAATGGTGCCGTCCCACGCCGCATTGTTTGCGAAGTCGAGCACGTATTCGTGGAACTCACCGTCTTGTTCGACGTTGAACGACCCCGACTTCGACTCGCTGATCTCCGGGTCGGCATCGGTGATGAAGAAGACCTGGCCGTTCTCGCTGCCGCCCGGAGCAACTTGCATCCGGATGCTCACCTGATCGAATCCTGCCGGGATGGCGAGGCTGCCGATCTTCATCCACGGATCCTCCTCAGGCTCGCTGGCGGTGAACATGCCATCGACCACTTGGAATGGTCCAATCGACGGCGCGGTCGTCCACCCTTCGGTGTCGCCGTCGCTGTCGAACTCCCACGCCGGTGCGACGGCCTGAGTTTGCTCGAACTCGATCGGCCAGCGCAGCAGGTCGCGGTCGAGGCTGTTGCCACCGAAGTTGAAGCGCGACATGTAGAGGTACAACTCGCCGTCGCTGGTCTCGAAGCTCAGCGACGAGCTGTCCGGGTCGATCAGGGCCGGGTAGGCATGAACGGTCTCATTGTTGGGGTCCTCGACCGTGTTGTTCATCGGGACCTCGATGAGGAGCTCACGCAGCGACCACTCGATGAGGTTCGGGGAGGTGGAGTAGTAGACCGCGTACTTCTCGACGTCGCTCGTCGGATCGAAGCTGATGCCGACCGACACGAACTGCTCGATGCGCTCGTCGTAGATCAGGCTTTCGTTGAGTGAACCGGACAGCTGCTCCTCGGCGAGCGGCGTGCAGAACTCGGCTGGGCTCGCTTCTGGGTCGAGATACGGGTTCTTGAATTCACCGACGTAGTCCTCTCCGTCCCAATAGCGCCACGATGCCGGATCGTCGAGATCCTTGGTCCGCATCGCACAGATCCATTGCCGTTCATCGGGAACCGCGCTGATGTTGCCGTACAAGTAGAAGTAGTCGTCAGGGCCCTTGATCACCGTGCTCGGCTGGCGGATGCCCGACGGCACGCCATCATCGTCGTACTGCGACGGGAAGGTGGCGATGAGGTGGTTGGGTGGCGGCGCGATGTCGTGGAAGGTGGCGCCAGCGTCGTCGGAGACCGCCATCGTGAATGATGTGTCGAGGCAACGCAGGCGTTCACCCGTTTCGCACTGTTCCGGACGAGCTGCGCCATGCGTGTCACCCCGGTATTCGTTGTGCACAATGGCGTAGATGCGTTGACCGTCGAGGGTGTACGTCGAGCCAATCCACTCCGAGTCGTTGAATTGGCTGGGGTCGGGGTCGTAGTCCGACACCAGCTGCGGTTGGCTGCAATCGCTCACCAAGTTGTCGAAGTCGGGGCCAATCATCCGGTAGGTGACGTAGTGCCCGATGGTGAGTTGCACGTTCCCATCGACGTCGCGGTAGGCACGGGGAGCGATGTCAGGGATGTGCTCGTCCTCACACCGATCCTCGGTCCAGTCGAACACGACTTCTTCGGGTCCGGTGACCACCAGCCGGTTGATCAGCGGGGGCTCGAACGGTTCCGACGCGACCGTCGTCTCCGGAGCCTCGGAGGCGGGGGGCGCCGTCGGCGGCGGAGTGGTGGTGGTCGGTGGCTCGGTATCTGGCGGCGCTGTCGCCGGGCCGGGCTCACTCGACGGTGACTCAGCGGTGTCGGAGCTGCCAGAGCAGGCAGCGAGTGAGACGAAGGTGGCGATGACCAGCGCAGCAATGCGCCGGGCGCCGGTTCGATCGGAAAGCGGTCCCTGCATTCCGCCATCGTGGTCGGAAGGGCCCGGCGGCGCCTGAGTAGACGCTACTCAGATCAGCTTCCGCCTGATCCCGAGAACCAGAAAGCCCCCCGGCAGCGTGCGCTACCAGGGGCCACGACCGGTCATGTCTGCCGTTCAGGCCTCGGTTCGAGGACGACGACGTCAGTCGGGGTGGAACGGAAATGGGCATGCGCATCGATGTTGGTATGTAAGTCTTTCCAGAGGAACCACAGTCGCTTACGTTCATCACCTTCGGCGATCCTTCCCGTCACGAAACGCGTGCCGTCAGGGAGAACGATTCGGGCATTCGGATCGGTCTGCAGGTTGAGCCACCAGCCCGGATGCGATTCGCCCCAGCCGTTCATCGCCAACGTGATGATGTCCGGACCGTCTTCGACGTAGGCGAGCATGACGCTCCGCTCTGTCCCGGACCTCCGTCCGGTTGCGGTGAGTCTCATCAGTCCGAACTGGCCATTGCTGGGGCGGCGCAGTCCGATTCGGCCGCCTGAAACGTGGTAGAGACCGCGGTGCACGCTCCAGGCAGCTCGCACGAACCAGCGGGGAGGAAGGCGCGGACGCTTCGTCATGATCCGACACCCACGAGGTCGCGCTCGTCGCTGCCGTCAGACGTTTCGGCGTCCGAGTCGATGTCCGCGCCCGCTGCGCCTTCGACGTCGACGAGGTAGCGGCCCCCGTCGATGTCCATCTGCGGCAACCGTCGGTCGAGCCACGCCGGTAGCCACCAGTTGGCATCGCCCATCAGGTGCATCATCGCCGGGACGAGCACGACGCGCACGACAGTCGCGTCGACGAAGATCGCCACGGCGAGTCCGAGGCCGAACATCTTGGTGGTCGGGTCGTCACCGAACACGAAGCCGCCGAACACGGAGATCATGATCAGCGCCGCCGAGGTGATCACTCGTGCCGTGCTCGCAAGGCCGTGGATCACCGAGGCGTCGTTGTCGCGCGTCACGACATACCTCTCCCGCACGCGAGAGAGCAGGAACACCTCGTAGTCCATCGAGAGCCCGAACAGGATCGCGAACATGAACATCGGGATGAACGACACGATCGGGACCGCTCCTTCCAGCCCAATCAGATCCTTCGCCCATCCCCACTGGAAGACCATGACGAGGACGCCGTACGACGCTCCGATACTCAGCAGGTTCAGCAACGCCGCCTTGACCGCGACCAGCACCGACCGGAACACGAGCATCAGCAGGAAGAACGAGAGCAGGATCACCGCGCCGATGAACGCCGCAAGGCGATCGGTGACGCGGTTCGCGACATCGCCGAAGTTGGCCGTCGTGCCGCCCACGTGGGCGACCGCAGGACTGTCATCGAGAACATCGGGAAACACCTCGGCTCGAAGTCGTTCGACGGTCGCAAAGGTCGCATCATCCTGGGGCGCAGTTGTGGGCAGGGCGACGATCGCCGCAACGCCGGAGTCGGTGTCGACGACCGGCCGCTCGACCGATGCGATACCCGGATCGGCGGCAATCGCACGGGCGAGAGGCTCAACGACCGATGTGTCGGCCGACGTGTCGATTGCGATCACGAGGGGACCGTTCACACCGGGGCCGAATCCATCGGCCATCAGATCGTAGGCGCGGCGTCGCGTCTCGGTCTCCGGTTGTGTCCCGTCGTCGGGAAAGCCGAGCTCGAGTGCGAGCACCGGTGCAGTCATCGCCAGCAGAAGGGCGGTCACGCCGACGGTGTAGCCCCATGCATGACTCACGACGTGACGCCCCCATCGGGCCCAGCCGTCGCCGACCTGGCCAGCGGTACCCCGACGATGGATGCCGAGGCGATTCACCCACGGCCCGGCGATGCCGAGGAATGCAGGCAGCAGCGTCACCGAGGCCGCAACCATGATCAGCACAATCAGCGAGATCGCCACACCGGCAGCCGTCATGAACGGCACGCCCGCGACGGCGAGTCCGAGGATCGCGATCACGACCGTGCCGCCGGCGAAGATCACGGCTTGGCCGGCAGTGGCGACCGCCCGACCGGCCGCCTCGACCACATCGACACCGTTCGCGAGGAACTCGCGATGGCGGGTCACGAGGAAGAGTGCGTAGTCGATGCCGACACCCAGGCCGATCAT
>JAJCXU010000296.1 GCA_029263275.1 Ilumatobacter sp. | reverse complement strand
ATGGGGTCAGGCCCCTTTCGTAACTCTGTGACACCGCGGAGCGAAGATCGGGGCATGCCACGACCACTTCGACCCGACCTCCACGGCACCTGGTTCCACGTGATCAATCGAGGTGCCGACCGCCAAGATGTCTTCAGCTGCGATGCCGACTATCAGTTCTACGAACACCTGCTCGGCGAGGCTGTCGAGACGCACAGCATCGAGGTGCATGCGTATTCGTTGATGTCGAACCACCACCACGCGCTCATTCACTGCCCGACGGGCGGGCTTTCGAAGGCAATGAAGGACGTCCAGTCGACATACGTGGCGACCTACAACCATCACCATCACCGCAGCGGGCCGATGTTCGAAGGGCGCTTCACATCACACATCGTCGAGGGAGCGTCGGCGCGGCATCTCACCGGCCGGTACATCCACCGCAATCCGCTCGACATCGTTCCGGCGGCCGCGCTCGAGAACTATCGATGGTCAAGCTTCGGCGCGTACACGGGCTCACGGACCGCTCCGACCTGGCTGCAGACCAGCGAGTTGGAGACGCAGTTTGCGGATCCATCCGCCTATCGGGCCTACGTCACTGACCGCCATCCGTCTGATCGACAAGCTGATCGGCGCACCGCACCTGCAGCGATCGGGCGACTTGATGAACTTGACACCACCGTCGCTTCTGTCTGCGGCGTGCCCACCGACGTCATCTTTCGAACGCACATCAGCAACACAGCTCGCCTCCTGGCGGTCACCTTGGCTGTCGAACGGCGAGTGGCGAACTCGACATACCTCGCCACTCACTACCGTTTGGCATCCGCTGCTTCTGTCCGCGCCACGGCCCGTCGTGGCCGCGTCCGTCTTGCCGATGACCCCGTCTTTGCAGCTCTACGAAGTGCGGTGCTCAGTCCGGGTTCGTACAGAGTTACGAAAGGGGCCTGACCCCATGCGTAACTATTTGCGGAGGTCGGTGACGGTGCCGCTGCTGGCGCGGACGAGGTCTGCTGGGCTGATTGCGAACACGTCGTGCCACGTGCCCGCAGCTGCCCACACCTCGTCGTACTGCAGCAGATCCGGGTCGATGAACACGTCGAGCGGGTTGAGATGGCCGAATGGCGGCACTCCCCCGATCGGATAGCCGGTGCTCGTGCGCACGGCGTCAGCATCGACTCGTTTGCATTTCGCTCCACCAGCGGCTGCGGCAAGCTTCTTCTCGTCGAGCTGATTTGACCCGCTCACGTAGGCGAGCACCAGTTCGCCGTCAACGCCGAAGATCAGGCTCTTCACGATCTGTCCGACCCCAACACCAATGACGTCGGCCGCGTCCTGAGCGGTCTTTGCACCTTCCGCGAAGTTCCGCGGGACGACGTCGACGCCGAGTTCACGTCCGGCCTCGATGACGCGTGTGACGTTCTTGTGGACTCCGGATTCAGTCATTGCCGGCAACGGTAGCCACCGTCGCGGGGCCTGCGAGCGCAAGAATTCCGACGCCGACCGTGCAGCAGGTTGCGGCGGCGAGATACGGGACTCGGTATGAGCCCGAGACGTCGTAGAGCCAGCCGAGCAGCAACGGCCCGCCCGCGACGCCGACGAGTGCGACGAACTGCGACCGGCTGTAGATGCGCGGATAGTCGAGGACGCCGAACCGCTCGGCCAACAGCAACGGCTGCATCATCAGCAGGTTGCCGATCGTCAGGCCGAACAACACGATCGACGCAAAGATGAGGACAGTGGAGCTGACGAACGCCAGCATCACCAGCGCAACGGACTGCACCGCAGCGATGATCACAGTGAACCGCATCATCGGCATGAGTTGCACTGCACGACCGCCGACCAACCGGGCGACGACGGACGTCGCGGCCAGCGCAGTGACTGCGAATCGAGCGGTTGCGGGATCGGTCCGTTCCTCGACCAGCTTGACGAGTTGTTGGATGCCGCCCACCTGAGAGCCCAGGGCGAAGATGTAGCCAACTGCAACAGCGCGGTAGAACGTCGTCTTCACCGCTTCTTCGAATCTCATGCCAGCCAACGCTGGGGCGACTTCACCAACGGCACGACGCTGACCGTCGGGCGCCCATCCGATCGCTTCGGGGTCAGGCTTGACCAGCAGTAAGGCGACCGGCACGGTGACCACGACGAACACGAGGCCGAGCCACGGCGTCGTCGCCGACAATCCGTACTCGTCGATGAAGCGTTTCGCGAACGGCGTGATGACGATGCCGCCGACCGACAAACCGGTCGATGCAACGGACAGCGCGACCGCCCGCTTGGTGTGGAACCAGCGCGTCACGACCGTCGTTGCGGGCACGAGGCCCGCTGCTGCATAACCCACGGCGAAGACGGCATAGACGAGGAACATCTGCCATTGGGTTTCAACCTGGCCGAGCAACGCCAACGATCCGCCGGCGATCACCGCGCCTGCCACCATGATGTAGCGCACGTCGAACCGGGCGATCAACCGTGCGATCCAGAGGCCGACGACACCTCCGACGATGAAGAAGATGGTGACGCCGAAAGAGATGGTGCCGAGCGCCCAGCCCTTCTCGTTGCTGAACGCGTTCAGGTAGACCGCGAGGCCGTAGAAGGCGAGGCCCGAGTTGACGAGCAACACTGTGAAGCAGCCGGCGACCACCCACCAACCAGGGAACCGGCCGGTCCGGTGATCGACCGCTTCGAGCGCAGTCGTTTCGACGTCAGGAACGGACGGCATCGATGGCTGCTGCCATGAACCGATCAGAGTCCGTGACCACGTGACCCTCGTCGTGCGTCGTCAACGAAATCGAGACCCGGTTGTAGGTGTTGGACCAGTCCGGATGATGGCCATGCACCTCCGCAAGCATCGCCACACGGGTCATGAACGCAAACGCTTCAGAGAAGTCGCCGAATTCGAAGTCGCACTGCAACCCCCCGTCGACCTCGACCCAGTCTGACGATGGTTCGTGAAGAGGGGTCATGCCTGAGAACCTAGAGCGAGAAGAGGTCTCCGAGTGCACTGGCCGAAGCATCGGCCGCATCATCGTCGGGTGCCGCGGCGAACGCGGCGTAGCCGTCGGTCTCGAGTTGCGTTGCGAGTTCGGGTCCGCCGGACTCGACGATTCGCCCCTGAGCGAGGATGTGCACGTGATCGGGCTTCAGCTCTTCGAGCAGCCGGTTGTAGTGCGTGATCGCGAGAACGCCCAGCGGCTGGCCATCGGAGTCATCGAGGTCGTTACTCATGGCTTCGACGCGGCGGGCGCAATCGCGCAGCGCATCGATGTCGAGGCCCGAGTCGAGTTCGTCGAGGATCGCGATCTTCGGTTCGAGGATGGCGAGCTGCAGCGTTTCGTTGCGCTTCTTCTCGCCACCGGACAGATCGACGTTGAGCGGCCGATCGAGGAACCGCTCCTCGAAGCCGATCTTCCCCGCCTCACTTCGCAGCGCGTCGTCGAGGCCGTCAGTTGACCGACCGCGGGTGGACAACGCCTCGGTGAGCACGGCGTCGAGACGGACTCCGGGCACCTCGGTCGGATACTGCATCACCAGGTGCAGGCCAGCGATAGCGCGCTCCCATGTGGCGAGCGCCAGCATGTCGACACCGTCGAGGGTGACGGTCCCTTCGAGCACCTCGTAACCAGGCTTACCCATGATGATCGCCGACAGGGTGCTCTTGCCAGCGCCGTTCGGGCCCATCACGGCATGCACTTCACCGGACTTGATGGTGAGGTCGATCCCCTTGAGGATCTCCTTGCCAGCGACCGAGGCACGCAGGCCACGAATTTCGAGTGTGCTCATGATGCGCTCCCTGCAGGTGCGGCGTCGATCGTGCGCTGGGTGACAACGACTTGACCGTTGATGACCGAGGCGTCGTAGACGTCGACCGGTGTGGTGGCGGGCAACGTGCTGGGCTCGCCGGTGAGCAGGCTGAACGCACTGCCGTGCTTGGGGCATTCGAGTTCGAGTTCGTCGCACCAGACTTCGCCTTCGGCGAGCGACACGTTGGCGTGACTGCAGACATCGGCCAGTGCGTAAACGTCGTCGCCGATGCGCACCACCGAGACAGCGATGCCGTTGATGTCGAACTTCGTGGCCGAACCATCAGCCAAGTCGTCGAGGTTGCAGACAGCGCTCATGCCGAAGCTCCTGTCAGCTTGTCTTGTTTGCGGGTGCCGGTGAGGTCGAGCTTGGTGGAGACTCGCTCGCGCAGATCGTCGGCCAGTGCTCCAGCGGGCAGCTGCGAGATGACTTCCTCGAAGAAGCCGAGCACGACGAGTCGTTCTGCGATTTCGGGCCGCACGCCACGGCTCTCGAGGTAGAAGCGCTGCTCCTCGTCGATCGGGCCAACCGTGGAGGCGTGGCTGCACTTGACGTCGTTCGTCTCGATGTCGAGATTCGGGACGCTCTCGGCCCAGGCACCCTCAGACAGCGTGAGGTTGCGGTTGGTCTGGTCAGCCTGCGTGCCATGCGCATGCTTGCGAATCTTGATCAGCCCGGTGTAGACGCTGGCCGCGGTGTCTTGAACGGCCCCTTTGAACAGCAGGTCACTCGTGGTCTTCGGCGCATCGTGATCCTGGATCGTCCGGAAGTCGTGCATCTGGTTGTCGCCGGCGAAGTAGAGAGCGACCTGTTTGGTGCTGCTCCCCTGCCCCGACAGGCGGGCCTCGGTGCGGGCTCGGACGTAGTCGCCGCCGAGCGTGACCGTGGCGAGCAATGTGGTCGAGTCGCGTTGGCCGACCGATTGCTGGTTGCCGATCTGCCAGGTCTGTGACCCGACCTCGTTGACCGCCAGGTACTTCACGCGAGCCGCTTGTGCCGCGTGGACTTGGAGAACCGGAACGACGAGCGCCTCGTCGCCGTCCGTGCCGTCCGCGGCGACAAACACTTCGATGACAGTGACTTCGCTGTCTTCGCCAGCGTCGATGACGAGCCGAGGGAACACCGCAGTACCGGAGCCCGAGATGGTGTGTGTGACCACGATGGGTTCGGCGACAATCTTGCCGGCGGGGACCCTGATGACGACCGGGGTCATGAACGCACGGTTGAGCTCGGCGAAGACATCGGGAGTTTCATCGGCGAAGAGTTCGGGATCGTCCGCACTCTCGCTGACGAAGTCGGTCGGCCCCTCGATCGAGGTGGACGCAATCCCAGGAACGAAGCGGCTCAGGTCGAGCTGATCGATCCGGCTGTAGCGCCAGATCTCTTCGTCGGGACTCGGGAGTTCGGCAGCCGCGAAACGTTCGGCGGCGGCGACTCGGAAGTCGGTCCAGCCTGCACGTTCTCGCGCTGCATCGGGGGTGAACGCAGACACGCTGCAATTCTACGAACGCCGATCCGAATTTCCCCTACGTCGGTAGGAGTAATCCCGCCAACCGTTGCCCCAGCTCGTTTGCGTGACGATTTTGGCTGCGATTCACACCGATTTCGTGACGCAAACGGAGGGTGGGTGTGGGTCAGCGCTTCTTGCGGAAGATGCGCTTGAACACACCCGGCTTGTTCTGCGCCTCGCGTTCGGCCTCGACTTCCGCCTTCACGTCGTCGCCGATGGCATTGAGGATGTCCTCGGCCGCATCGAGCACCGCCGCCGCAGACCCATCGTCGAGACCAGCCGGTTCAGGTGGCGTCGGTGGAATGATCAGCGAACCGTGCGTCCAGGCAGCGTCAGCCAACCGGCGCTCGTACCCCGAGCAGTTCTCAGGACACCGCCAAGGAGCGTCAGGCGCCAAGTCGATGTTGCACTTCCGCACCGTGTCGCCATTTGGATACGACCGGCTCTCGAAGTTCTTGCACTCCGTCCGCATCGGCATCAGCAAAGGATAGGCCCAAACCCAAGCGTGATCCCCGCGCAACCAGTACGCGCATCTCTCGCCAACGATCGAGCCGGAACGACACCCGAGGTGACAGGACCCGCCACCGGTACCGATCCGCGCGAGTGAGTCACAGGACCCGTGCAGCGGACGGACGGTCGGAGCTACCCGACCGAACCCTCCATCTGCAGTTCGATGAGGCGGCTCCATTCAACCGCGTACTCCATCGGCAACGTCTTGGTGATCGGTTCGATGAACCCGTTGACGATCATGCCCATAGCTTGCTCCTCGGAGAGGCCACGCGACATGAGGTAGAAGAGCTGTTCGTCGGCGATCTTCGAGACCGTGGCCTCGTGACCGATCTGTGCGTCGCGCTCGCCGATCTCCATGTACGGGAAGGTCTTCGAGATCGAGTGCTCGTCGAGAATCAGCGCGTCACATTCGACGTGGCTCTTCGCGCCCTTCGCGCCCTCGTCGACTCGGACCAGCCCGCGATAGGTGGTGATGCCACCGTCCTTGCTGATCGACTTCGACACGATCTTCGAGGTGGTGTTCGGAGCAGCGTGCACCATCTTGGCGCCCGCGTCCTGATGCTGGCCTTCGCCGGCGTAGGCAACCGAGAGCACTTCACCGGTTGCCCCTTCGCCGACGAGGTAGACGGCGGGGTACTTCATCGTGAGCTTCGAGCCGATGTTGCCGTCGATCCATTCCATGTGGCCGCCGGCTTCGACACGCGACCGCTTGGTGACGAGGTTGTAGACGTTCGGCGACCAGTTCTGGATGGTCGTGTACGTGACGCGAGCGTTGGGCTACACGATGATTTCGACGACGGCCGAGTGCAGCGAGTCCTTGGTGTACACCGGAGCCGAGCAGCCTTCGATGTAGTGGACCTTGGAGCCTTCGTCGGCGATGATGAGTGTGCGCTCGAACTGGCCAGCCGACTCGGAGTTGATCCGGAAGTACGCCTGCAGCGGCATCTCGACTTCGACGCCCGGCGGGACGTAGATGAACGAGCCGCCGGACCAGACCGAGGTGTTGAGTGCAGCGAACTTGTTGTCGCCGGGAGGGATGACGGTGCCGAAGTACTCCTTGACCAGGTGCGGGTACTCGCGCAGGGCGGTGTCCATGTCGCAGAACAGGATCCCTTGCTCTTCGAGGTCCTCACGATTCTTGTGGTACACCACTTCGGACTCGTACTGGGCGGTCACGCCGGCCAAGTACTGGCGCTCAGCTTCGGGGATGCCGAGCTTTTCGTAGGTGCGCATCATCTCTTCGGGGAGTTCGTCCCACTCAGAGACCTGCTCGCCCTTGGGGCGCAGGTAGTAGTAGATGTCCTGGA
>JAJCXU010000295.1 GCA_029263275.1 Ilumatobacter sp. | reverse complement strand
GGTGCGACGACGGCGACCGTGTCGGGTTCGGGCACGACGTACAACGTCGCGGTCACGGGGATGACGGCCAACGGAACAGTCACCGCGGCCATTGCTGCTGGTGTCGCGAGCGACGGCGTTGGTAACGCGAGTACGGCGTCGACGTCGACGGACAACACCGTGACGCATGACGCGAGCGGGCCGACGGTGACGATTGATCAGGCTGCTGGTCAGGCTGATCCGACGAATGGTGCGACCGTTGATTTCACGGTGGTGTTTTCTGAGTCGGTCGCGGATTTCGCGACGGGTGATGTGACCCTCGCCGGGACTGCGGGTGCGACGACGGCGACCGTGACCGGTTCGGGCACGACGTACAACGTCGCGGTCACGGGGATGACCACAAACGGAACAGTCACCGCAACCGTCGCGGCGGGCGTTGCGAGCGATGGTGCGGGGAACACCAATGCGCTGTCGACCTCGGCGGACAACACCGTGGCGTTCGACTCCATCGGTCCCATCATCTCGACATCGCTCATCACGGTCAACAACGACCCCGGTGCAGCGGGCGCCATCGTCAATTACGTGGTGACCGCGAGTGATGCACTGCAGGCGGCATCAAGTCTGCAGATCGGCCTCGTCGACCCGTCTGGCGGTACGGCGGGCGTCCTCGCTCCGGGTGGCGTCACGTGCACGCCCGCCTCCGGAACGTTCTTCGCGATCGGGACCACCGTCGTCACGTGTACGTCGTCCGACTTGGCCGGCAACACCACGACATCCAACTTCAACGTCGTGGTGGTGGACGCCGAGAAGCCGACGATCACCCAGGCAACCGATGTCACGGCGGTCGTCGCGGCGGCCGGTCCCACTCCGGTGACGTTCCCGACACCAACGGCGTCCGACAACTCGGGCTCGGCGACGGTCACCTGCACGCCGGCATCGGGATCCATCTTCAACGTCGGTCAGACCGTCGTGACCTGTACGTCGTCCGACCAGGCCGGCAACACGGTGTCGACGACGTTCACGGTCGACGTGAGGTTGCTCACGACGCGGCTACCAGCCACCGGCGGTGGGCTGGGTTGGGTCCCGTTCGCCCTGCAACTCACGATCGCTGGCTTCGCCCTTCTCGGCGTGAGTCGCCTTGGCCGTCGGCGCCGCTGGGAAGTGACCGGGTAACAACAGCGCGCAGCATCGTGCGAGGATCTCCGACGTGGACAGTGAGCATCTTCCAACGTTCGCTCTTGACGGCCGCGTTGCCCTCGTCACGGGCGCCAGCCGCGGGATCGGCCGAGGACTTGCCGACGCGCTCGCCGCTGCTGGGGCCATCGTTGCGGTCACCGCTCGCTCGGTAGACGAAGCAAACGACATCGCCGCTGAGATTCAGACCGCAGGTGGTGTGGCATCAGGTCACGCACTCGACGTCACCGACATCGCTTCGATCGACGCGGCGGTCCACGACGTCGTGAACCAGCACGGTCGACTCGACATCCTCGTGGCGAACGCCGGGCTCGGAGCGAACCACCCGGCCGAGAACGTCACCGAAGCCGACTGGGACGACATGATGGACGTCAACGCAAAGGGCTTGTTCTTCTGCGCGCAGGCGGCCGGTCGGGTGATGCTGGCGCAGGGCTCAGGCCGCATCATCGCCATCAGCTCCCAGGCCTCGCTCGTCGGCATCCGCGACCACGCGGTCTACTGCGCATCGAAGGGCGCGGTGAATCAGCTCATCCGAGTTCTCGCTCTCGAGTGGGGGAGCCGCGGCATCACGGTCAATGCCGTCGCCCCGACCTTCATCTACACGCCCGGCACCGCCGAACGCCTCGACGACCCTGACTACCGCCAGGCGGTGGTCGACCGCATCCCGATGGGGGAGGTGGGCACCATCGCCGACGTAGCCGGCGCCGTGGTCTACCTGGCGTCTGATGCGGCTGGGTTGGTCAACGGCGTCGTGTTGCCCGTCGACGGTGGCTGGACCGCGCAGTAGCGGCGCGCCGGAGAACCATCCGCGAATCTCAACGGGCCGAACAATCGAGCACGCGACGCTCGCGTGCTCCGTCTTCCGCTCCCGCCAGCTGTCCTGGCGGTGTCAGCACTCGGCCGTCAGGCCACTCGACGGACACGTCGAACTGCGAGGTGGTCGTGCCCACCGAGATCTGCGCAGCGTGTGCGCCGTTGTAGGTGTGCCGACGCAACAGAGTCTGGAACACCCGATTGTCGTTGGTCACCGTGACCCTTGCTCCGGTCAGGTCGCACGGTCCCGATACCGAAACACTCACCGATGCAGCGGTCGACCGGTTCTCGAATGCCCGCACCGTTCCGTCGTCGGAAAGGATGACGAGGTCGTCGTCGCCGTCAGCATCGATGTCGCCAATCGTCAACCCTCGACCCGAACCGTCCCAGTCGATGCCCAACTCAGACCAGCCGTCGGCGAAACGTCCGCCGCCGATGCCGAGCAGGATGGACGGTGGATCGGTGACCGCGACGTTGGTCTCGCTGACCTTGTTTCGCATCGCGGTGTCGGCGAACCCGCCGTTGACCACCACGATGTCGAGCCGACCATCGAGATTGATGTCGACCGCACCGCTCGCCCACGAACTCGAGATCGCCGTCTCCGCCGCACCCGGCGCGCGAATCCGTGCCGCCCCGGTCTCGTCGGTTGGCACGTAGACACCGTCAGACCGGATCAGTACTTCGTTGTCGCCGAGATCGGAGACATAGGCGTCCAGTTCGGCGTCGCCGTTGAGGTCGGCGACCGTGATGCCCATGCCGTCGATCGCCAGGTCCGCACCCAGGCTTGCGGCAACATCGACGAACTCCCCGGTGCGGTTGCCGCGACGTGAGTACACCGAGTCAGGGCCGGTGTCCCAGCCCACGTCGCGCGTGACCCACACGTCGTTGAGACCGTCCTGATCGGCATCGAAGATCTCGGCAGACAACGACAGCCTGCGGTCGTCGCCCAAGTTGGTCTTCGAGAACGAACGATCGAGTGTTTCGTCGGCAACCCAGAGAACGTCCGGTTCGCCTCGATCTGATCCTCGGCCGAGGCGAACGATGTCAACACGGCCGTCGCCGGAGAGCTCGGCGGCTTGGAGGGCGGCAGACGGTTGCGATCCCTCGAGTTCGGTCATCGCCGGCAACGCCGCACCGTCGACCCAGTCGCCTCCCCACACGATTGCGTCGCTCGGCCCGCTCCGGGCCACGAGCAGGTCGGGCCACGTGTCGCCGTCGACGTCGGCAACATCGATCGCGACGGCGTCGTCGATACTGATCTGGTTGGGGTCACCAAATCGTGCGCCGTCCCACAGACGGACCTCGAGCACACCGTGCGCAAGGACGAGATCGAGATCTC
>JAJCXU010000294.1 GCA_029263275.1 Ilumatobacter sp. | reverse complement strand
CTGAACCCCGATGGGTCGAACCAGACTTCACCTTGACGTTGGCGCAACGTCTCGAGTGTCCATCCGCCCTGCTCGCCATGGTCGGCGAACGCTCGGTTGTTGACCGACAGCCAGCTCTCATCATCGGCGCCAGGCACGAAGTCACGGGTTGCCGCGGTGACCTCGATACCGGTCGGGAGTGGGCGGCGCATTTGATGCAGCGTGCGCCCGACATGCATGCCGGCGTCGCTGGCCAGTCGGTGATGCACCGACGTGGGTTCATAGACCCACCAGTTGATGCTGCCGCCGCCGTCGGACGCGATGACGCCGATGGCCGATTCGAGCAATTCGGAGCCGATCGCGGCCATCTCGTCTCGGTGATTGGGGTGGACGACCAGTTCGAACGCAGAGGAGTCGTTACCGCTGGACACCTGGGCGTACGCCACCAGATGATCCTGGCCGGGCTCAGACATGAGCAGCCCGGCGAACCCGTTGTGCCCGCCGTTGACCAGGTCGAGGTAGAGGTGGTCGGAAAGCGGCCGTCGTCCGTCGGCTCGTGCGGCCACATCGAGGAGTTCGTTCACTGTGGCGATGGCGTCGTCGTCCATCTGACGTTTGATCTCGAGGCCGCGCACGGCGCAAGGGTATCGGTCCTCGGTTCCTGCGCTTTTGCCCCGGATGCCGCTCGATTTCGTTGCGCCTGAGCAGGGCCGGAGAGTAGGTTGGAGGGTGCAAACAAGGTTCCCGCCAACCTGTTTGCCGCGAGCGTCGGGATCCGCCGCCTGACCTCGCCGAACGACGGCCCCTTTCGAGGGGTCGTCGTTGCGTTTTTCAGCCGACTTGCCGGATCGCTCGATTCAAACTGCGCTCTGCGGAGCGAAGTTGGCGCTCGGCTTCGTGGATGGCGACGACGATGTCGTCGCGCTCAGTCCCGATGAACGGTTCGGCGAGACCAGCCACTCGTTCGCGATATCGACCGATGTTGTCAGCAATAGTCGAGAGTTCTGACGATGTGCGTTCCAGCGAGGCAGCCACGTCGCCAGCCTAGGGAACGGCGACCGAAACGATCCCGAGACGCGGGCAACTCCGTCGGTACCCTTCACCTGCGTGATTCCTGTTCGCGACGACCTCCGTGCCCTCGAGGGCTACCACTCGGCCCAGGTCGACGTCCGCGTCCGATTGAACACCAACGAGTCGCCCACGCCGCCACCCGATGCGTTCCGTGATGCGGTTGCTGCTGAGGTGTCGAGGGTCGACTGGCATCGCTACCCGGATCGGGCGGCCACCGCGCTCCGCGAGGCCATCGCCGAGAGCCACGGCGTCGACGCGGCGCAGGTGTTCGTCGCGAACGGGTCCAACGAAGTGCTCCAGACGGTTCTGTTGGCGTATGCGGGGCCTGGCCGCGTCGTGGCGACCTTCGAGCCGACGTATCAGATGCATGCCCAGATCGCCCGTGTCACCGGCGCAACTGTGGTCGAAGGGGAGCGCGCCGACGACTTCACGCTCGACCCCGCAGAAGTCGAACGGGTCCTCGCCGAACACCAGCCGCACGTCGTCTTCTTGACCTCGCCCAACAATCCAACCGGCTTGGTCGAGCCCGCCGACCGTGTCCAGCAAATGCTCGATCTCGCACCAGGCCTCGTCGTCGTCGACGAGGCCTACGCCCAGTTCGCTGACTGGACCGCGCTCGATCTGATCGACGAGGCGACACCACTCGTCGTCACCCGCACGTTCTCCAAGACTTGGTCGATGGCGGGAGCACGCCTCGGCTACCTCATCGGTCCGACCTGGCTGGTCGCCGAACTCGAGAAGGTTGTGCTTCCGTACCACCTCGACGCGGTGAAGCAGATCGCCGGCCGGCTCGCGCTGCGCTATGTCGAAGATATGGATGATCGTGTCGCGCAGATCGTCGCCGAGCGCACCCGGGTCAGCGCCGAGCTCGCGGTGTTGGGCCTCACCGTGATTCCCAGCGGCGCCAACTTCGTGCTCTTCCGTGTCGACGGTCGCGACGGCCACGACATCTGGCAAGGCCTTGTCGATCGCAGCGTGCTGATTCGCGATTGCTCGGGCTGGCCGCGTCTGGCCAATTGCTTGCGCGTCACCATCGGCACGCCCGACGAGAACACCGAATTCCTGAGTGCGCTCACCGAGGTTCTCGGTGTCATCGCAATCGACGACCAGACCGATTTCCCGACCGAAGAGAACGGAGCCGACCAATGAGTCGTACCGCCAGCCGCAGCCGCTCGACCAAGGAGACATCGATCGAGGTCACGATCGATCTCGACGGGTCCGGCACGACCGACATCTCGACCGGGATCCCGTTCTACGACCACATGCTCGACCAGATCGGCCGCCACGGTGGGTTCGATTTGACCGTGCAGGCCACAGGCGATCTGCACATCGACACGCATCACACTGTCGAGGACGTGGCGATCACACTGGGCGAGTGTTTCTCCGAGGCACTGGGCGACAAGGCCGGGGTCCGACGCTTCGCCAGCGGTCGATACCCACTCGACGAGGCGTTGATCGACATCGCACTCGACCTGTCGGGGCGGCCGCATGTCGAGTGGCACGTCGAGATGCCCGAGTGTCTGCCGTTGGGCGATCCCGCCTTCGACCCGCAACTCGCGGAGCACATCGTGACGTCGTTCGCCACGTCGGCCGGGATCACGCTGCACGTCGAGATGATCCGTGGCCGCAATACCCACCACGTCATCGAGGCGACATTCAAGGGCCTGGCTCGTTCGCTGCGTGACGCGGTGCGCATCGACGATCCCGGCGGCGTGCCGTCGACCAAGGGCGTGCTGTGACGTCATCTGTGCAGGGGAGCGAAGCGCGGCCGCTGGTCGCCGTCCTCGACTACGGCATCGGCAA
>JAJCXU010000293.1 GCA_029263275.1 Ilumatobacter sp. | reverse complement strand
TGTTCGACGCTTGGCGGGTCGGCCTCGTGTTCGCCACGTTGCTCCCGCTCGCTGTCGGGCTCTGTCTCGCGGTTGTCCCGATGCAGCTCGGCGCGCGAGCACTTGCGTTCCCACGGCTGGCTGCGACCGGCTTCTGGATGTGGGTCGGCGGCCTGGTTCTCAGTGCCGTTGCCCTCATCAACGACGGCGGCGGCTTCGGTGGCGACGCCGACATGGTCGATCTCTACCTCGGTGCCCTTGGCCTGATGGCCATCGGCCTGGCTGCTGCAGGTGCGTCGATCGCCGTCAGTGTGCTCACCACGCGGGCCCCCGGAATGACGATGCGTCGTGTGCCGTTCTTCTCGATGTCGGCGCTGGTCACTGGGCTCGGCCTGGTTCTGGTGATGCCGGTCCTGCTCGGAACGCTCGCCTACCTGTTCGTCGACCACCGCAACGGTCGCGAAGCATTCGGTGGCAACACCGCCATCTACGACTGGGCCCTCTGGATCTTCACGCAGCCCACCAGCTTCTTGTTCGCCATCCCTGCACTCGGTGTGCTCGCCGAGGGCGCCGCACTGCTGTTCAAGCAGCGCACACCTGCACGCGGCGTCATGTACGCCGGTTTCGCACTCGTTGGCGCCGCGGCGTTCGGCGGTGTCACCCAGCAGGCCATCTTCGGTGTGGCCGAGGTCGACACGTTTGGTGAGGACGCCATCGCCGACATCGTGCCATCGGCCTTCTTCAACATGGTTCCGCTGCTCGGCCTCACGGTCGTGGTGCTGATGGCGCTGTTCGTCGCCAAACCGATCCGAGGCGCCCGGCCCAACCTCACGCCAGCAATGGCGTTCGGCCTCCTTGGCTCCGGCATGGTGATGGTCGGGATGCTCGGCAACGCGATGTACGCCATCGAAGACCTCAAACTTCGGGACTCGACCTTCGAAGAGGGCGCGCTGGTCTACGTCGTCTACGGCCTCGTCCTGGCGGTCATTGGCGGAATGGCCCACTGGGCTCCGAAGCTCTGGGGTGTGCACCTCAACGCAGCCAAGCTGTTGCCCCTCGCTGGCCTCGGCGCGCTGGCCACCGTGCTCGCTTCACTCCCTCACTACGTCGCCGGATTCGACGAGCAGCGCGACGCCTACACCACCGTCGTGATCGTCGGCCACGTACTGATGGCTCTCACGGTCCTCGCTTTCGTCGGAATGCTCATCCAGGCGGTGATGGACGACGACAACGACGCCGTCGACGACCCCTACGACGGCCAGACACTCGAGTGGGCCACCACCTCACCGGCCCCGGCAAACAACTTCGTCGAGCCGCCCACAGTGATGTCGGCTGAGCCCGTCGTCGACAGCAAGTCGAACTACGGCGCGGCCTCTGGCGGCGCCGACGAGAAAGGCGAGAACTGATGCAGGCCCTCACCGCTGGCCCCGCCGCGGCTCCGCGCCGCCAGGTCATTGCCGGCTCCGTCATCGCCAGCATGATGATGGTCATGCTCACGGGCGGCATGCTCGCCGTCTGGTCTGAGCAGCGCACGAACTTCGTCGAGAGCGACGGCACCTGGCTCCCGGACGGCGTGGTCATCCCCGAGGTGGCCGCCAACGTGGCACTCATTGCCTTCATCGCGATCTGCACCTTTGCCCAGTGGGCCGTGTGGGCTGTCAAGCGCCAAGACCGGGGCCACGCCGCCCTCGCACTTGGCGTCACGGCGCTCGTCGCCGTCATGGTGATCAATGCCCAAGCGTTCATCTACGCCCAAGTGGGCCTCGGCATCGCCGACGGCGCCTACGCCACCATGTTCTACGCCGTCACCGGGATGGTCACCCTCCTGATGATCATCGGCGTGGCCTTCACCGCAGTGACCGCGTTCCGGTCAATCGGTGGCCGAAGCGACAACGGCATCGTCGTCGCACACGCGATCTATTGGTACACCATGGCGGCGATTTACTCGGCCGTCTGGTTCGTCGTCTACATCACCAAGTGAGTCTTTGATGTTCACCACAGGTTCCAAACTCCTCATTGGCAGCTCAGTGCTCGCCACCGTGGCAGCCATCGTCTACGGCGTCTCGCAGACCGAGGCGCTGGGCATCGTTGGCTTGATCTCCGCGGCCATCGCGCTCGCGTCGATCGCGGCGTTCAACGTCTGGGCACGCGACTCGAACCTGTCTGCGATGGACACCACCGCCGTCGCCACGTCTGAGGCCGCAACCGAGCCTCCGGGCGCAAGCATCTGGCCGATGGTGTTCGCCCTGGGCGGAGCCACCCTGCTCGTCGGCCTCGTGACGCAGCAGACCTTCTTCACGGCCGGCATCGTCATCGTGCTGGCCGCCGGAGCCCAGTGGATGGTGCAGGCGTGGGCTGAAGGTGCCTCGGCCGATGGCGCCGTCAATGCCGAAGTTCGCAACCGCCTCGCCAACCCGCTCGAGTATCCGTTGGTCGGTGCCGTCGCTGTGGGTGCCATCGCCTTCTCGTTCAGTCGGGTCATGCTGTGGCTGTCCAAGACCAACACGGTCATCGCCTTTGGCGTACTCGCCACGCTCATTGCGTGCGTTGCGTTCTTCTTCGCATTCCGCCCGTCGGTCAAGCGCGGCGCGATCAGCGGTGCGCTGGCACTTGGTGCCGTTGCGATCGTCGCCGGTGGTGTCGCCGCAGGCGTCGATGGCGAACGCGACATCCACGAACACGAGACCACTGCTACCGCTGCTGCCGAGGGCTTGTGCGCAACGGGCGAAGAGGGCGAGTACGACCACGACGCGAGTCAAACAGTCGCCACCAAGTCCAGCACCTACACCGTCAGGCTCACCGCAGCGGGCGCACTCGAGTTCGACGTACCCGGACCCATCGAGGTCGGCGCTGAAGCGCTGGTGCTGCCACGCTCGAGCCCACTCAACATCGTGTTCCGCAACGACTCCGATGACGATCGTCGACTCACCTACGACTTCCGGGCATTGACCGAAGACGAACTCGCCGAGGCCGAAGCTGCCAAGGAAGAGGAATCGCACGGCGCAGGCGACGAGTCGCACGGGGCAAGCGAGCGGCTGCAGCAGTGCACCACGCTCGTCGAGTCGGGCGGCGCGCAGTTGTTGACGCTGGTGATCCCCGAGCCGAGCATCTCATCGTCCAACGACGCCGAGGCGTTCCGCTTCTTCGTGCCAGACGCCGAGGGCAAGGCCATTGCCGATCTTGAGGTGATGGTGCCGTGATCGTTCGCAGCGCAACGAGTGACCTTCAACCACCGACGACGAAAATGCAGGCAGTGACTCCCACAACTACGGTCAAATCCGTGACGTCTCGTGTACGCATCGCTCGCCTCTCCGCTGTTGCCGTCTTGGCAGCCGCAGTTGCTGGCTGTGCCCAAGACGCACCGCAAGACACCTGGGACCCCGCTGGTCCCAATGCCCAGAAGATCCACTCGCTCGACAACGTCGTGTACGCCATCGCCGGTGTCGTCGGCGTCATCGTGTTCGCCGTGCTCAGCGTCGCGTTCTGGAAGTTCCGTGACCGCGGCCAGCCAATTCCTGAGCAGAGCCATGGCAAGCCCGCACTCGAGATCGTTCTCACGATCATTCCCGCGATGATCCTCATCGGCGTGGCCATCCCCTCGGTCAGCACACTGATGGCGCTGAACAAGACCGATGACACCGAGTGCATCATCAATGTCACCGGCCAGCAGTGGTGGTGGGAAGTCGACTACCCCGTCCAAGAGGGCTGTGGCGGTATCGACGAGCCCATCGTCACCTCCGGCCAAATGGTCATCGAAGCGGGTACGAAGGTGCTCGTCCGAGGCACCAGCCGCGACGTCATCCACTCGTGGTGGATCCCGCGTCTCAACGGCAAGCGCGACATGGTGCCAGGCCGCGTGCACACCGTGCGTCTCGAGGCCGACGAGCCGGGCATCTACGCCGGCCAGTGCACCGAGTTCTGCGGTCTCAGCCACGCCAACATGCGGATGGAAGTCGTCGCCATGGAGCCTGACGACTTCGCTGCCTGGAAGGCCAACCAAGTCGAGGCGTACGTTGCGCCCGAAGAGGGCACGCTTGCCGCAGAAGGCGAATCCACCTTCGTCGCGCAGTGTTCGCGCTGCCACCAAGTCGACGGTCTCACCGACAATGACGGCGAACTCGTCATCGCCCGACCCGACCAAAACGTGTGGTCCGGCGCTGCGCCGAACCTCACGAACCTCATGACCCGCAACACGTTTGCCGGCGCCTCGTGGGACTTGCTCAGCAACGAATGTCGAGCCGATGTCTGGGAAGCCGATTCGGCTGACGTCGGAGCGGCCTACCTCGAAGGTGTCAGCGAGAGCTGCCTGAACGAAGTCGAGCTGCGCGAGTGGCTCCGCAACGCCCCGGCTAAGAAGCCGATGTACACCGACCCTGAAAGCCTCGAAGAGACCAACGGTCTCCCTCGTGGCATGCCGTACCTGGCGCTGAGCGAAGATCAGATCGATCAGCTCATCGCCTACCTGCTCGAGCGCAAGTGACCCGGAGCGACTGAACAATGGCCATCATCGAACGCCCAACTGAATCGCCCGCCACCGAGGCGCCGGCGCCTTCGGCATCCACGAGCTACGGCTACCTACGCCGCCCGGTCGAAACCAAGGGCTGGCGCTCGTGGGCCTTCACCGTCGACCACAAGAAGATCGGCATCATGTACGGCGCTGTCGCGCTGTTCTTCTTCATCATCGGTGGCCTCGAAGCCGGGCTGATTCGCCTGCAGCTCGCCGGTCCAGACGGCACCATCCTGTCGGCTGACAAGTACAACCAGATGTTCACGATGCACGCCACCACCATGGTGTTCCTCTTCGTGATGCCGATGGCTGCTGCCTTCGCCAACTACTTCATTCCGCTCCAGATCGGCGCCCGAGACGTGGCGTTCCCACGCCTCAACGCGCTGTCGCTCTGGACCTTTGTCTTCGGCGGAATTTTCATCAACACGTCCTGGATCCTCGGCGGCGGCGCTGACGGCGGCTGGTTCATGTATGCCCCGAACAGTTCGGTGCCCTTCAGCCCGAGCAACGGCATCGACTTCTGGACCCTTGGCCTGCTGATCACCGGTATTGCCTCCCTCGTCGGCGCGATCAACCTGATCGTCACGGTGCTCAACATGCGTGCGCCCGGCATGACGATGATGAAGATGCCGATCTTCACCTGGATGGGTTTCGTCACGCAGATGTTGCTGCTGTTCGCGATGCCGGTCATCACCGTTGCGCTGTTCTTGCTGATGTTCCAGCGTTCGTTTGGGGCCACGTTCTTCAGTGTTGAAGCAGGCGCCGACCCGCTGCTCTGGCAGCACCTGTTCTGGATCTTCGGTCATCCCGAGGTGTACATCATCGTGTTGCCCGCATTCGGCATCGTCTCTGAAGTCTTGCCGGTGTTCTCGAAGAAGCCGCTGTTCGGCTATCCGTTCGTCGTCTTCTCTGGCGCTGCCATCGGCTTCGTCGGATTCGGCGTGTGGGCGCACCACATGTTCGCCTCTGGCCTTGGGCCGGTGTCGGTTGCCGTGTTCTCGGTCGCCACGATGGCCATTGCCGTGCCCACCGGCGTGAAGATCATCAACTGGACCCTCACGATGTGGGGCGGCAAGTTGAAGTTCACCACCGCCATGTTGTTTGCCGTGGGACTCATCGTCGAGTTCACCATCGGCGGCCTGTCGGGTGTCACCCACGCCATTGCGCCGTCAGACACCCAGCAGACCGACACGTACTACATCGTGGCCCACTTCCACTACGTCATCTTCGGTGGCGGCGTGGTTGGCCTGTTCTCCGGCATGTACTACTGGTGGCCGAAGATCTTCGGCAAGATGCTCAGCGAGACCCTTGGCAAGTGGAACTTCTGGCTGATGATGATCGGCATGAACCTCACGTTCGGTCCGATGCACATCATTGGTCTGCAGGGTCAGCCACGACGGATGTACGTCTGGACCGAATACCGCGCCGGCGAGGGATTCTTCAACCTCGGCTTCTGGAACCTCGTGGCCACGATCGGTACGTTCGTGCTCGCCATCGGCGTGTTCTTCTTCCTCATCAACATCTGGGTCACGCATCGTCCCGGCTCAAAGACCCCGCCGGCGCCCGCCGACCCGTGGGATGCGCGCAGTCTCGAATGGATCACGAGCAGCCCGCCCAAGGAGTACAACTTCGCTCGCACGCCCGTTGTGTCAGATCTCGACGAGTTCTTCCATCGCAAGTACGAAGACGTTGGCGAGGGCGACCAGCACGAGTACGTGCAGCACATGACCGGCGAAGAGGTCATCCAGAACGAAGAGGACAACGCCGACCTGAACATTCATCTCCCGGCGCCGTCGTACTGGCCGATGGTGCTCGCGTTCTCGCTTCCGGTGTTGGCCTATGGCGTCATCTACAGCACGTTGCTGATCCTCGCCGGAGCCGCGATCGCGACGATGGCGATGTTCGGTTGGGCCCTTGAGCCTGCCGACGCACCACAGTCCGACTACGACCCCACTGATGATGGTGGCGAGACGAGCAAGGAATTGGCCAATGTCTGATTCGGTGATCACCGAGACGGCGCCCGACGCCGAAGACGTCGTGGACGCACGTCCTGACGAACATGCAGGTGACGACCACGGCCACGACGATCATGGTGGCCATCACTCGTCACTCGGGCTGTCCAACATCAAGCTGGCGATGTGGTTGTTCCTCGGTTCTGAGTGCCTCCTGTTTGGCGGCCTCATCTCCACCTACATGCTCTATCGCAACCGGCACTCGGCCAACCTCGGCCCTGACCAGTTGTGGGACATCCCCTTCACGTCGGCATCGAGCTTCGTGCTCCTCACGTCGTCGCTCACGATGGTGCTCGCCGTCAGTGCTGCCAACCGCAAGGACATCCGCGCCACCAAGATCTTCCTGGGTGTCACCTCGCTGCTCGGCGGACTGTTCGTCGCTGGCCAGATCTACGAGTTCACCACCTTCTACCGCGAAGGTTTGGGCTTCACCACGAGCTTGTTCTCCTCGAGCTTCTTCACGCTCACGGGCTTCCACGGCGTGCACGTGTCGATCGGCATCATCATGCTGGTCGCCACGATCGGCATGCTGCAGAAAGACAAGATTTCCGGCGACAAGGCCGAGGCCGTCGAGATGGTCGGTCTGTACTGGCACTTCGTCGACATCGTTTGGATCGTTATCTTCACCCTCGTCTACCTGATTCCGGCTTGATCACATGACTGACATCATCGAGACCACCAACGACGCTGCTGCACCTGACGAGCACGCCGACGAACATCACAGCCCGACCGACAAGCAGTTCATCGCGATCTTCTTCGTCCTCGCGGCCATCACCGCTGTCGAGGTCGCGGTCAGCTACATCGACATCGGCCCGGCGTTCCTGCCCGTGCTGCTCGGCCTCATG
>JAJCXU010000292.1 GCA_029263275.1 Ilumatobacter sp. | reverse complement strand
GCCGCACCGACATCACCCCGAAGGCGCAAGAGCAGTACGCCTGGGCAATCCCGCACATCGAAGCCGGCCTCGGCGCGATCCAGTTGTCGATGCTCGACCGCGACGACGTTGCCGGTTGGATCGAGGCACTTGCCGCTGGCGGCAAGTTGTCGAAGCGCTCCGTGCAGATCTGTCGGACGGTGTTGCGTGCGGCTTTGACCGAGGCGGTCGACGAAGGATTGATCTCCCGCAGTCCGGCTGCTCGTGTTGGGTTGCCTCGAACGGTGGCGAAGCCAGTGCGCGAGAAGGAGACCGAAACGTGGACGGCCGACGAGGTCGACAGGTTCCTCGAAGCAACGGCGAACCATCGATGGGCGGTCGCATTCCGAGTGTCTGTCCTCTACGGACTGCGGCGCAGCGAGATGCTTGCGCTGAAGTGGAAGAACCTCGACGTCGATTCCGGAACGTTGAAGATCGACGAGAGCATCGTGGCGACCCGGACCGGGGCCGAGTGGAGCAACACAAAGAATGAGCGGTCGCGCCGGACGATCCCGATCGACGAGGAGACGATGCGAGCGTTTGCACACCGTCGAGCTGAGCAAGCTGCCGAACGGTTGGTGGCCGGGGAGGAGTGGGAGGACAACGATCTGATCGTGTCGACTCGCATCGGTCGGCTGGTGCTGCCTCGCTCCTACGACCGGGCGCTCGAACGCTTCGTCGGGAGCGCCGAGCTGCCACGGCTAACGTCGCACGGGCTTCGCCACACGGCTGCGACCCACATGGTTCAGCAGGCGAGCGACCTCGGCGAGCTGCGAGCCATCGCCGACATCCTCGGCCACAGCCCCGAGATGCTCATGAACACCTACGCCCATGCGTTGCCGAACAGCCAGTTGGCAGTTGTGGACCGGATTGGCCGGCGCAACGATTCGTCGTCCTAGCCGCCCAGCATCTTGGAGAGCTTCGACAGTCGAGACTTTCGCGGTGTGAGATAGCCGAGGCGCTCCAAGCGCTTCCGTGCCGATGAGTCGACCTTGTCGGCTTGGAGTGCGGAGCGAGATGCTTCCTGGAGCTTGGCCTTGAGGCGATGGTCGTTTCCGGCGACTTCGAGAAGTCTGCTTGCTGCATCGCTTCGAGTTTTGCTTCGATCTTTCGAGAGGAGGTCAAGCGCAGCGAGAGCGAACGGCCGCCCAATTGCATCGGTACCGCTGAGGTCGGTTGCAACTCCGACGAGACGGTCTCGCTCTTGTCCCGCTGCCCCTCGAACCTGCTGTGCAAGGATCTCGGCGATCGCCGGGAGAACGCCTGGCGTCGATATTGCCTTCAACAAGCGTCGATCGATTCCTTGGTCAAGAAGAGTCTTGTACATGTCGACGATGTCATCGTCGGGCTGTGTTTCGGCCCAGGTACGCAGAGGTTGCGAAAGCGAGCCAGGTGATTCGGAGGATGCGACCAACACCTCGGTCACCGGCGACACGCCCGGGTCCGTCCCGAGCCATCCGACTATTGCTTCAGCGGCGTGAGTCGTGTCCATCTGACGCTTGACGAGTGCCAGCGGGATTTCGTGGCTGTTGATCCGCCGGTGGGTCTCGATGTGGGTGCCGAGTAGTGCACGGTCGAAGTCTGCGAGTAGGCCAGCGGTCTCCGGTGCGAGGTCTTCGAGCGCCTCCAGTGCAGCCTCAAGGAGATCATCGGGCAAGGATTGCATCAGGCGACTCCACCGCCGAGCGTGAGAAGCAGTCCAAGTCGTTGGACTGGCGAGGTACCGCTCCAATTCAGCCACAACAGATGCGGCTCCGTGAGCTGCAGCCGGCGAAGCCACCGCCGCTACGGCGCCAATGAAGGTTTGATGGCGTTCCCGTTCGGCGAGTAGATCGTCGTCGGCGAGCCAGTCGGTGCTCCCGACAACGTTGGTTAGTACTGTCTCGATTTGGGTAATCCGCTTCTCGTTGCTGACGCTTCCGAGGGCGACTAGCTGGTCGAGAACGCCGCAAATCGTGGACTGCACTTCTTCGCTCTCGCCGTCGTACGACGTGACAAGCTTGACAACCGAAAGGTCAAAGTTGACGGCTGTGACTTCCCCCGACGCTCGGAGCGCCTCCGCCCAGCGAGAGAAGGCGCTCGGTTGACCTCGCCGTAAGGCCCGAAGGCAGTAGGCGTTGACGGCTACGTCGTTGCTGTTGTCATGTGGCTGAACGACTCGATCGTGACGACTGTATGCGGCTCGGTACCCGCCGTCGGTTGCGGCGAGGCCCGCTTCGGCTAGTCCGATAGCGAGGTGTGCCGCCTCCGGTCGCTCGAGTAGGGCGTCGAGTGCCATGCCGATCAGGTTCTCCGCGTCCTCGTCGGAAGGGACCGGACCAGCTTCGGTTTCATCGTCATCAGCTGTTGTGGAGTCCTCGGTCACCGGGGTGACCGACTCAACCATCGCGTCTGTCCCCAACTGCAAGTACTGTTCGATGACTTGAGGTGACCGATCTCGTAGGACGGTCATTGCTAGGTCGGGCTCTACCCAGAAGCGATCTGCGACCGCCTTGTAGATGATCTCGGCCTCCGTGGCCGGCAGATACTCCAACAGTCCGATCAAATGCTCCAGGCGATCGGCTTCCTCCAGAAGTCCTTCATGGGTCATGACCGCGTTTCGGAGGCTGGAGCCCTGTTCGCCGGCGGCGATAGCGAGGTTCAAGAGCCCGCTGAGTTGTTCATCGGTGAGTTCGTATGAGGATCGATAGGCGTCCACGTTGGACAAGAGATTGCCGAGCCCGCCTCGCAAATTCTCGGGTTCGGTGCCGGCGAGGACAAGAGCGAGCGACGTGATTGTGTTGGTCCGCTCAGGCCCGAATTCATTCTCGGATATCTGTCCGATGAGTCGAGCTGAGCTGAGGACTTCGGCCGCTTCGAGTTGCCGGCTTTCAACTGCGTTCTGGACCACCCTTGGATTGGTCGCAGCTTCCTCTTCGATGATCAGCGACAGTTCCTCATCGGTGATGCCGGTCGAGAGGCCGGCTGATTCGAGGAACAGTAGATCCCTCCCCGGGTCTCCGAATCGGGGTGCAGCTCGGCTAGTTAGGTAGCGCTTCAGTTGGTCAACCTGCTTCGCCCGAACGGCTTTGGCGTCCCCGTCGCCCAAGATCTTGTCTGGGCCTGTCGAATCTTCAGTCGCGAACTCGTTAGCGTCCAGCGGATGTCTAGCTAGTAGGACCTTCTGCTGCTCGGATCGAGACTCTGCGGATGGCGGGTTGAGCAGGAGGTCGAGGAGCCGTGGATATGAACGAAGATCCGCTGCGAGTCTCGGGAACTCAGTTTGCAGCACGACCAGCTTCGCGATTTCGGTCGAGCGGGGTAGCCAGTTGAGGCCTCTCGCCTCGGCTACGCGAGCGCTCGTAGCGAAATTGTTGAGTAGGACCTTCACTCTTCGAGGACTTCTGACGTGCGGAGGTATCAGGGTGTAGAGCACATCGTCGAGCTGGCGGTCGTCGGGCGCGAAGTTGCGCAGTTCTTCCCACAGCCCTCCGCGCGACGAAACCAGAGTCCGTGCGAACCGCGTGAGGCGCCCGCTTCGAAGTGGCGGCAGCGCCAACTGGTGCTGGAAGATCTTGTCGAGGAAGGCGCTCGCAGTGCTGTAGTGCGGCGCGTCGGCACGCATCGGAGTGCTCTGTTCCACTTCATCGAGAGCTTCCTCGAGTACCTCACGATCGGCCGCAACGACGAAGACGCAACGTGGCTGGTCGAGAAACGTTCGAAGACTCGTGAGTGTCACGACGACGTCGGCCTTTGTGCATCGGTCGAGTTCGTCGATGAAGAAGACGATTCGTTTGCACGATCGGCCCTTTCCCGTGGCGGTGGTGATCAGGTCGTCGAACAGCTCTGAGAACTGCTCATCGTCAGACGGTCGAACGACATCAACGTTCACGCGGGCGCTATCGAGGACCCGAAGCGCAGCAACAACTGTCACGAGTGCGGCTGCGGCGGTGGAGGTCGCGGGCACGGTCAGGCGACGAAGCTCGTCCACCCAGCTGGCGTCTGAAATGACACTCGACGCGGAGGTCAAAACCAACAGGATGATCAGCGTTGCGAATGCCAAGAGCGCGACACTCGCTGCGTATAGCTTCCATTGGCCGTCTCCAACGATCTTGCGTGGGTCGAACCGGACGGTCTTCGTACTTTCGTATAGGCCGGCGCGGAATCGTGCGTCCTTTAGCTTGAGTTCCGAAGCAGCGTTTGAGATGAAGTTTCGCTGGAGCGCTGTGCCGCCGTATTTCCAGGCGTCGTACCGGACCACGGGGATTGACCCATCGATGCTCTTGAGTTCCGATGACAGCAAGTGGCAGAAGCTGGACTTGCCCGAACCCCACGGACCGAACAGAGCGACGTTGACTGGGGTCTTTGCGACAGATGCGAGTTCGGCGACTCTCGCAGCGATCTGCTTGTGGTCAAACTCGTCGGCGCCGACATCGTTGATGCTGTGATCTGGAATCAGATCCTCAGCCGACAGCTGGCCCACGTCAGTTTCTTCTGGCTTTCGCTCGCCCACTTGCCCCATCCCATCAGCTGCCGTCCAGCAGTTGCCACTCACAGTAGCGACGGCGTGTCACATAGTTGGGCGTCAGCCGTGGCGTCGTCGAGATTTTGAGCCGATTCGCGAGCCCGAACGATGGCAGCTGTTTGAGTCATTGGCTGTCTGACGCTCGGCCGCAAATGCTGGTTGCCAGCCTCCAGGTGGGAGGACTGGATCATGGTGCATGAAGGTCAATCGTCAGGCTCACCGCTGTCGATCGTGGCGCTTGAACTGTGCGCGCATGGACAGCCAACTCGAACAATTTGGCGATCTCCGGATCGGCGGCGATTGTGGACTTTGCGAGCACTTGAGCATCGCCATTGCTGAGGTCGGAGCCTGACCCCCAGCGATGCCAGGTTCCGAGCGCCTTGAATCGCAGTTCGGCGGCTGCAGCTTGGCCGTCCAGGTTGTACCACTCGTCAAGAATTTGGCGGGTGGACTCCTCGTCTTCCCACGAGTAAATGATCTCTTCGAGACGATTCAAGTCCTCCTCGGTGGGGCGCGCCAGGTCGCTCATCCGGTCGAGGTGGTCGTTCGCCGTGGCGAGTGCCGTGACGGCCTCCTCAAGCCGCTCGCGAGCTGGTCGTCGGCCCGCGCCGGCCGGTGCTTCGGAGATCGCTTTCAGCCGACCGCAAGCTCTCCTGCGCTCTTTACGTCTTGGAGCCAGCGTCACGGACGTCGTCAGCGAACGGAGTATGTGCGGCGATGGCCTCGGGCAGCATTCCCTGGGCGTCGACGGCGCGCTGCGATTGCACCGCTCGTTCAGCTTCACGGTCGTCGACCGCTCGTCTGAGTCGAAGGGCGTTCGCACGCGCCTCCTCATAGACATCGTTGAACCAGTCGGGGATCTCGCATCGAGGCGTTCGCGTCGGGCGCGGTTGCTTCTGGTCGTTGAGGAGGTGGCGCCGTTGGACAGTGGCGGGGAGGTCAGTGCGGTCGTTGGTGATGACGTGGGTGAGTCGTTGGAGGGCGTGGCCGCGGTCGTCGGCGACGGTGAGGATGAGGTTGGTGTTGCGGCCTCGTGTGGCTCCGACGTAGCGGCCTCGGTTGGTGGTGGCGTCGGTGACGATGGTGAGGCTGGCGTCGGCGGTTTCGCCTTGGGCTCCGTGTTCGGTGGCGGCGTAGCCGAGGTGGACATGTTCGCTGATGTAGCCGGCGGGGAGGGTGACGTTTCGATCGCCGTCGAGGCTGGTGACGACGAGTGCGCCGTCGAGGTTGATGGTGAATCACCCTGGGTTCGTTGGCGGCTCCTGAGCTTGGAAACAAGGATGGGGTCATGCCGAAAGAGAAGTCACCAGGCAAGGCGACGACGCGTCGCTACACCGATGTCGAGAAGGAGCGGGCGGTCAGACTGTGCCGACAACTCGCTGCCGAACTCGGAACCAATCACGGGGTGGTGTCGCGGATCGCGAAGCAACTCGACTACGGCGTCGAGTCGATCCGGAAATGGTGGCTCGACGCCGACATCGATGCTGGGCTCGCGGGCCCGGACGCGCAGCGTGTCCGCGACCTTGAAGCCGAGAACAAAGAGATGAGCCAGGAACTGCGCGAGTTGCGTCGGGCGAATGACATCTTGCGCAAGGC
>JAJCXU010000291.1 GCA_029263275.1 Ilumatobacter sp. | reverse complement strand
ACCAGAGCCAGGGCGATCCAGAGGTAGTTGCTGTCTGCTCCGACTTGGCTCATCACGCAGAATCCGAGCGTGATGGCGATGAGACCGACTCCCATCACCCGGCTGGCCCCAAGCTTCTCGCTGAGCACGGCACTCCGCGGTGAGACGGTAACCAATGCAACAGCGAGAGGGAGCGTGGCGACGCCTGCGTCGAGCGGGGAATAGCCCCGGACGAACTGGAGGAACTGCGTGATCACGAAGAAGAAGCCGAACATCACGAAGAAGGCGAACGTGATGATGCCAGCGCCAAGTGAGAAGGTGCCGTTGCGGAAGAAGTCCATCGGCAGCATCGGGTGTTCTGCGCGCAGCTCCCACTTCACGAAGCCGACGAGGCCGATGGCGGCGACGAGGAAGCCAGCGAGTACCGGAGTGCTGGTCCAGCCTTTCGCCGGCCCTTCAATGATGCTGAACAGCAGCGCCGCGAGGCCGACGACCGAGAGGAGCGAACCCATCGGGTCGAGTGGCGTCGTTTCGTCGTCCTTGGAGCGTGGCGACCAGATCGCGACCGCAGTGAGCGTGAGTGCGACGGTGACGACGTTGAAGAGGAACGCTGCGCCCCACCAGTACGCGGGGAAGAACCACCAATCGGTGAGGAGGAACCCGACGAGCAGCGGGCCGAGTGCGGCGCCAGCACCGGCGAACCCGGCCCAGATGGCGATGGCCTTCGGTCGCTCTTCGGGTGGGAACACCGCCGAGATGATCGACAGCGTGGCGGGCATCACGAATGCCGCGCCGACGCCCATCACTGCTCGGGCGATGATCACCGTGGTGACATCGTCGGCGAGCGTGCCGATCACGGACCCGGTGCCGAACAGCACGAGCCCGCCCAGCAGCGTTCGCTTTCGACCGAATCGGTCGCCGATTGCTCCGGCCGTGAGGAGGAGCCCAGCGAAGATGATCGCATAGGAGTCAATGATCCATTGGAGGTCGGTCGCCGATGCATCGAGCGCGGTCTGGATCGAGGGGATCGCCACGTTGAGGCCCGACACCGCCATGACGACCATGACGAGGCTGAGGCACATGATGCCGAGCAAGAACCATCGTCGGGCGTAGATGGCGGGTTGTTCGAAGAGGGGGGTGGTGGTCACGAGGCTCCATTGTGAGACGGTGGCGTATCAATAGAACGCAAGCGTCTCGTTTCGTGACCTCAATTCCTCACAATGTGACCTCTGACCTCTGACCTCTGACCTTTGACCGTGGGCTCAGTGCGCGTCGGTACGACCTCCGCTGCGCCAGTACTGCCCACCGTCGCGGTCGAGGTGTCCTTCGTCGATCAGGGAGCGGCGGAGTGTGGCGACGTCGGGGTGGAAGCCGCGCAGAATCTCGTTCACTTCTTGCTCGGGGTAGTGGGTGCCGAGATCGAACTCAAGCGAGATTCGCTCGAGGACGAGGAGCCGCTTGGCCCGGTTTGACGGGATCTCCGCCAGGGTTCGACCCTGGAAGAAGCGTTCCAGAATCTGTTGCTCGTCGTCGGTCATGCCGAAGCCGACCCACGGGTCCATGGGGACGTCGGTCTCGGCCAGCTCGGCTGCGAGTTGACGCAAGCTCGCGGCGGGCAGCGTGTAGCCGTCATCGGACTGCTCGACCAGTTCGACTTGACGCAGGGCGCCAATCGCGGCGACGACGTCCTGTTGGTCGAGGCCGGTATGCGCGGCGACTTCGGCGGTCGTGCGGGTTCTGCCGGCCAACGAACCTGCGACCATCAGCCGCACAGGATCGAGGAGGGTGGTGACGATCGGGGTCGGATTCACGGAGCGATTCTGTCATTGGCCGCCTCGTAGACGGCGGCTGCACTGACCAGATCTTCGAGTGCGTGTCCGACTGATTTGAACAGCGTGACCGCGTCAGCATCGCGTGCCGGGGGCGAGGCGGACGCGCACAGGCCGAACAGATCGCCGCGGATGTCATCGCGGTCGAGCACGCCACTCTGCACGGGTTGGACGATGTCGCCGGCTTCGGCGAGCGCCCCGTCCATGGTGTCGACATAGACGTCGGCGACGCGGATGGCGTCGTCGTCGGTCTCGCGCATCGTTGGCGTGAACGCACCGACGAGGTCGAGGTGGGTTCCCGGGCGGAGCCAGGCGCCCTCGACGACCGGCTCTGACGAGAGTGTTGCAACAGTCACGATGTCAGCGGATTCCACGGCCGCCGGAAGGTCCGTGGTAGCTGAGGCTGGCAAGCCGCCGCCCGCGAGTTCGGCTGCCAGTCGGTTGGCGCCGTCTGCGCGGTGGTTCCACACGACGATCTCGTTGAGTGTGAAGAGTTCGGAGTAGGCCCGCGCGAGATTGCCGGCCAAGCGACCCGAGCCGATGACGAGCAGTCGGGAGGAGGCGGGGCGGGCAAGCAAAGTGGCGGCGAGGACCGATGCCGCCGCGGTGCGTCGCGCGGTGAGTTCGCCGCCATCGATGACGGCGAGTGGGACCCCGGTTGCGCCATCCATCAGCAGGTAGTTCCCGTTGATCGTCGGCACGTCGGTGCCGCGGTTGGTCGGGAACACCGCCACGATCTTGACGCCGGCGTAGCTGGCGTTCCATGCGGGCATCAGGAGCAACGTGGGTGCGTTGTCGCCGTCACCCATCCCGTGGTGATGTCGTTGTGGGACGGTGACCGTCGAGCCGGCGGCGAAGCCCTCCTGGAGCGACTCCACCGCGGTGTGCCAGGGGAGTGCGGATCGCACCTGCTCGTCAGTGATCACATCAACCATGCGCTCAGTCTGGCCGACGAGCAACCAAGCCGCTCCGGTGACAGGTCGGGGTCTCGCTACTGTTGGGCGATGAGCAACGTCTTGCCTTTTCCGTCGAACAACCGGCGAGAAGAGACTGACGAGGAAGCGGAGCCGCGGCTTCGCGACGTCATTGGCGACGTGCTGCGCGACGAACGACAGCAACAGGAGCGAACCCTCGCCGACGTCGCTGAGGATTCAGCGGTGTCACTGCCCTATCTCTCCGAGGTCGAGCGCGGCGAGAAGGAGGTCTCATCCGATCTCCTCGACGCCATCTGCGACGCACTCGAACTTCCGTTGGTCGAGGTGCTCGAACGTGCCGCCGAACGCCTACGGATCGACGCCGGGTCGCAACGCAGTACGGGCTTCCAGCTCATGGCGGCCTGACGGCACCGGATCAGGGACCACGTCGGCCATTCCGTACGCCACCGCATCGGCGCCCGACAGCACCAGCGCCCGTTCGGTGTCGGCTCGCACCTGCTCCACGTCGTGGCCGGTGTGGCGAGCGAGAATCGTCTCGGCTTCGGAGCGGACCCGCGCCAACTCGGCAGCCTCGAGCGCCAGGTCGCTCATCGACCCACGGCTGACTTCGGCGTGCGGCTGGTGGAGCAGGATCCGAGCGTGTTCGAGCACGGCCCGTTTGCCCGGAGCGCCAGCTGCGAGCAAGAGCGCTGCCGACGACGCAGCCTGGCCAACGCACAACGTCGCAACGTCAGGGGCGATGTATCGAATCGTGTCGTAGATCGCGAGCACGGCGGTGATCGAGCCGCCGGGTGAGTTGATGTACAGGTGAATGTCTTGGCCCGGCTGCACGGCGGCCAGGTGGAGGAGTTGGGCCACGATCACGTTGGCGACGCCGTCG
>JAJCXU010000290.1 GCA_029263275.1 Ilumatobacter sp. | reverse complement strand
TCGGGCATGCTCAACGAACTCGTCATCACCGAAGGTGGCGAAGCGCCGGTCGCCTCCGAAGGCGAAGGCGAACTCACGCCGACGCAGATGGACCAGGCGCTGGTCGACTCGATGCTCGCCTTCCCGGCAGAGACCGAAGGCAAGGGCAACGCACCGCTCGACTTCGAACTGCTGCCTGATGGCACCAAACAATTCGAACTGACCGCCGCCGTCACACCGTGGGAAGTCTCCCCGGGTCAAATCGTCGAGGCGTGGACCTACAACGGCATCGTGCCGGCACCCGAGATTCGTCTCGATGTCGGCGACAAGGTGCGCATCCTCGTCCACAACGAGACCGAACTCGCCACCGACGTGCACTGGCACGGCATCCACACGCCCAACGACCAAGACGGCGTGTCGCCCTACACCCAGGACCCGATCGCTGCTGGTGAGACCTACACCTACGAGTTCACCGCTGACGACCCCGGCATCGGCATGTACCACGCACACATGCACAGCCAGATCTCGGTGCTGAACGGCATGTTCGGCGCCTTCATCGTCGGTGAGAATCCGTTGCCGTACGGTCAGACGATCAGCGGGGTCACCATCCCCGAAGAGGGAGACCTCGAGATCGCCACGGAGATGCCCATGGTGCTCAACGACGCCGGAGTCATCGGCCTGTCGCTGAACGGCAAGAGCTTCCCGGCAACCGAGCCACTCGTGCTCGAAGAGGGTTCCTGGAGCGTCGTTCACTACTACAACGAGGGCCTCACGGCTCACCCGATGCACATGCACCAGTTCCCGCAGCTCGTGTACGCCAAGGACGGCATCCCGCTCGATCAGCCGTACTACTCCGACACGATCAACATCGCCCCCGGTGAGCGGTACTCGGTCCTCTTCCAGGCGGAAGACCCGGGCACCTGGGTCTGGCACTGCCACATCCTCACGCACGTCGAACGCGAAGACGGTATGTTCGGCATGGTCACCGCAGTCGTCGTGACCCCCAAAGAAGGCTGAGCCAATGCCACTGCCACCCGGAACCGAAGTGCTCGACGCCGCAGCGTGTTGGGCGTTACTGCAAGACGCAGACGTGGGCCGGTTGGCAGTGGACAATGGTGGTCGTCCTGACATCTTCCCGATCAACTACGTCGTCGACGACGAATCGATCGTGTTCAGGACAGGGCCAGGCACCAAGCTGGCGGCGTCCGCGCTCCTGCATCACGTCGCCTTCGAAATCGATGGCTACGAACCGCAAAATCGGGTCGCCTGGAGCGTGGTCGTCAAGGGCCGAGCCAACCAGATCGAGCGGATGCAAGACGTCTACGCCGCCGATGACCTCCCGCTCTTCCCCTGGATCGCCTCCGACAAGCCCGACTTCGTCCGCATCAGCGCCGACGAATTGACGGGTCGCCGCTTTCACGTGATCGACGACATCACGCCCGATGCATCGCTTGGGTGGACCGGCACCGAGGAGGCGGCCGATCCGCTCGCTGTTCTCCCTGGTCCGGATGAGGAGCACCATGAAGGTGCTCCCTTCCTTCATCCCGACTGACCCCACCCACTCACCCCTGCAACCCGCTTGGGTTCGCACCTGCTCGGACGCTTGGTGACACTGCACCCATGAACCCCTCACGCACCCCGGCCGACGTTGTCGCTCATGTCATGGGCGGTCGCCAACTCATCGTTCCGCTCGGCAATGGCGAGCCAACGGCGGTCCTCGATGCCATCGAGGACGCAGCGCGGGCAGGAGACGCCCGCATCAACGGCAGCAGCGTGCACCAGATGCACGCGATCCACGAACGCGACTACATGAGCGGAGCCTTCGACGGCAGGCTGACCCACACGTCGTACTTCCTGTCGCCCGCGACTCGGCGACACTTTCTCGAAGGAACCGTCGAGTTGGTCCCCGGCCACTTCTCGGAGGTCTACTCCCTGATGCATCAGCGCGCTCCCCATCCGCTGGTGATCGCCGCAGCATCGCCTCCCGACCGTCACGGCTACTTCTCGCTCGGCGTCTCCGCTGACTACACCGCCAGCTTCATCGGGCGTGCTGACTTCTTTCTCGAGGTCACCGAGGCCATGCCGCGCACGTTCGGACGCAACCAGATCCACGTCTCTCAGGTTGTCGGTTGGTGCCAGAGCGATCGGCCGCTCGTCGAGGTGGCCCCAGCTGAACCGACTGATGTTGATGCGAACATTGCCGCGTACGTCGCAGAACGAATCCCGGACGGCGCAACGATCCAGACCGGCATCGGGGCCATCCCCAACGCCATCATGGCCGCGCTCACCGACCATCACGACCTCGGCGTCCACACCGAATTGCTCTCAGACGGCGTCGTCGACCTCGTCGAGTCCGGTGTGGTGAACGGCATCAAGAAACGCCTGAACCGCACGAAAACGGTTGGTACGTTCGCGCTCGGTACGCAGCGGTTGCACGATTTCCTCCATGAGAACACCGCAATCGAGCTGCACGCTGTGCGCTACGTCAACGACCCGCGCATCATCGCGAACGAGCGCAATTTCGTGTCGATCAACGCGACGTTGTCGGTGGACTTCCTCGGGCAGTGCGCGTCGGAGACCATCGGAGGCAACTACTACTCGTCGTCCGGCGGACAGAACGACTTCGCACGTGGCGCCATGTACTCCGACGGCGGGCAAGGATTCGTCGTGCTCCACTCGACGACATCGAAGGGCGCATCGCGCATCGTTCCGCAGCTCGACCCAGGTGAAGTGGTCACCACCCCGAAAAACACTGTCGACAAGATCGTCACAGAATGGGGCGTCGCCGAACTGCGCGGGCGCACGATCTCCGAGCGCACCGCATCGCTGATTGCGATTGCGCACCCCGACCATCGCGAGGCGCTGACGGTTGAGGCCAAACGGCTCGCCTACCTCTGATCGACCCGGTCGATCTGATCGGGAGTGGCCGTGAAAGGCCGAAGGACCCTGCCAACGACACGCTCCACACCGCATGATCGACCCATACTCACAAGATCGTGGGGGCGACGAACAGACAGGAGAACAGATGCTGGGCACGGATGATGCTGGCGCCTGGGTGGTGGGGATCGATGGTTCAGCGAATGCCGAACATGCCTTGACCTGGGCGGCGACCCACGCCGACGGTCGAACAAATTGCCTCCGCCTGGTCACCGCTTGGCAGGTTCCTCTGTCAGGACCTGCGGTCGAGACGTGGCCAATGGGGTCACCTGCCTACGACCGCGACCTCCTCATGGCCAGCGCTCAACGCTTGGTCGACGATGCCGCAGCGACCGCTGGGGATTCCTGCGACGTCGAGTTGCAGACCAGCATTGCCCACGGGGGCGCGGCCGCGGTCCTCCTCGATGCTGGTGACGAGGCGTCGCTGCTCGTGGTTGGCACTCGGGGCCGGGGTGGCTTCCAGCGGCTCCTCCTCGGCTCGACCAGCACACAGTGCGCCACCCACGCAAGCCGCCCCATCGCTGTCATTCCAGAACGCGCCGAGCTCACCGAGACCCAAGACATCGTTGTCGGTGTCGACGGCTCCCCGAATTCGATCAACGCGCTGCACTGGGCGCTGGACTTCGCGACGCCCGAGACACGAGTCGAGGCGATGTCGGTCTGGGACACCTCACCGCTTGCTGCCGGCGCCGACCAGTTCTTCTTCCCCGAAGCGACCGGACTCGCCGAGGAACGCTTCCACCACCTGGTCGACGACGTCGAAGCCGACCACCCCGGAGGCAAGGCGATCACGCGAACCTTCGTCACCGGCATGCCGCGCCAGACGATCGCCGAGCGATCGGAATCGACGGATCTTGTCGTTGTCGGTGCTCGTGGTCACGGCGCAATCGGTGCTGCTGTCATCGGCTCGGTGTCGACGTGGCTCCTCCATCATGTGCCACGTGCCATCGTCGTCGTGCCAGGTACGGCAGACTGAGGGTATGGCAACAGAGAACGACTCCACCGATCAGCCGACGCCGACGATTCGCGTCTTCCTCCTCGATGATCACGAAGTCGTTCGTGCTGGCGTCAGAGCCAGCCTTGAGACCGAACCCGACATCGAAGTCGTGGGTGAAGCGGGCGAAACGGCAAACGCACTCGCCGAGATCGCTGCATGTCGACCTGATGTGGCGGTGCTCGATGTCCGGCTCGGCGACGGCAGCGGTATCGATGTCTGCCGCGACGTATCGGCGGAGCTCCCCGACGTTCACACGCTGATTCTGACTTCATTCGAGAGTGACCGAGCCTTGATCGACGCTGGGCTCGCAGGGGCGGCCGGCTTCGTGCTGAAACAGATCCGCAGCAACCAGCTCGTCGAGGCAATCCGCCTCGTTGCCGGCGGTCGCCAACTCCTTGATCAGGCCGAGGTTCGCCTGGCCATGCGCCGACTGACCCAGGGCGAGGCTGGCCGGCTCCTTGATCTGACGCGCCAAGAACGCCGCATCTTCGACTACATCGGCGAAGGCAAGACCAATCGCCAGATCGCAGCCGAGATGTTCCTGGCTGAGAAGACGATCAAGAACTATGTCTCGAACCTACTGGCCAAGCTCGGCATGGCCAGGCGGACCGAAGCGGCAGCGCTCGCCGCACGTCTCGACGAACGCGAACAATCGAACGGCTGAGCACCGCGTTTGCTCTGCTGGCGTTCAGACCGGTACGTGCCAGGAGATCACGGTGCCGGACGGTGAGCCGGCCTGCACCAAACACGTGCCGCCGAGTTCAGTCGCGCGCCACACGATGTTCGACAGCCCTCCGTTCGGTTTCGGCGTGCCCGCGATGCCCACACCGTTGTCTGAAACGGTCAGTCGGAGCGCCCCCTCGTCGAGCACAACCGTGACTTCTGATTCGGTGGCACTCGCGTGACGCGCCACGTTGGACAACGACTCGGTCACGGTTGCAACCAGCTGCTCGCCTACGAAGTCCGGAACGGTGTCGATGTCGCCGATGATCCGAAGCTCCGGCGTGAATCCGAGCAGCTTGCTCCGGGCATCGACCACTGCAGCGAGGTGAGCCACCAGGCTCTGGCGAGCGTCAGGCAGTCCCAGCTGGAAGATGGCACTCCGCAACTCGCGGATCGTGTCGTCGAGTTCGTCAACGACGTTTGACACACGTTCGG
>JAJCXU010000289.1 GCA_029263275.1 Ilumatobacter sp. | reverse complement strand
GCCACCGGCTCATCCGCTCCTGGCGGCAACAACGAGACTCGCCCACTGCGACCATCGTCGGGAATCGTGACGTTGCGTTCGTTCAGGTCGCCCGACCAGAACAGGTAGGCGGCATCAACGGTGCCAGCGCCGAGGTCGATGGTTGCGGATGACGAGTTGATCCAGTCGGACCCGCGGTCTGCACCGACGAATTCGGCGGGGAGGTCCCAGCGGTTGAGAACGTCGCCGACGCCGTCGCGAGCGTCGATGCAATTCGGGTCGGACTCGACGCAGGTCATCAACGTGTTACCGCCGACGATGATCTGACCTTCGTCGACTGACGAGTGGACAAGCCGGTGGACCGCGGTGATCGGCAGTCTGATCTCCTCAGCTGCGAGGTTCGAGTTGACGACGAATTGGCCGACGTTCTTGCCCTGCAGTCGGAATCGGATGGTGACTCGCTCTGTGGTTCCCGCTGCGACCGAGACGTCACATCGCGCCGACCGATCTTCGGGGTCGACGCACGTCGCTGGCCCGTCGACCATCGCGTCGAAGACGACACCATCGGGAACCTGCAACTCCGCGCCGGTCTCCACATCAGTGGAGCCAGCGTTGGTGATCGTGACGTCGATGGTGCCGGTGCCGGCGGCGAAGATCGGGCCGGGGCTCGACAGCACGACGGACACGTCCGATTCTGCCCGCGCGAATCCGGCTGCATCGGGCTCGTCGAAGATGATGTCGACGGCGTTGACCGGTCCTGTGGCGGTGGGGCGCAGCAACAACTCGGTGGTGGTCGGCGCAATCGTGTCACCCGGTTCCGATGTCGATGACCCAGGTTCGGTGGTGCCAGGGTCGGTGGATTCGGTTGGCCGGTCGGCTTCGGAGATGTCGAGTGAGTCTCGAGCGAGGAACACTCCTGCACCCGCGGCGAGCAGCAGTGCGCCGAAGATCGCGGTGAATGCAATTCGGCGACGGCGATCATCCGGGTCGACCAGCGCGGCCGCCGGCCTGACTCCTGTGGCCTCGCGATACCGCTCGACCGACATCTTGGTGAGTTCGGGCACGATGGCTGCGGGCAGCAATGTCGACAGCTCGCGGCTCACCGCGACTCGTCGCACGCAGGCATCACAGCCTGTTGTCTGGCCTTCGGTGCTCGGCCCGCCGTTGAGATGATCGTCGACCAGACGCTGTTCGTGCGCCGACAATGTCGAGCGAAGTGAGCCGCCGAGCAGCGGAATGATCGGGACACAGCCGGCGGCGACCTCGCTGTGTGCCCGTTGATCGAGCACGTACGCCTCGAACAGCCCGGCGTCGGCGCGCTGCACCGCCGAGGCGGCATCGTTCGCCGCACGTCCGAGCAATGGAGCGTATTCGGCGGCAGTTTGCTGCTCGACCACGCGGTGCCAGAGCGCTGTCTGCCACGGCTCGGGCAACGTGGCGAATGCACGAGCGACCGATGCCAAGTCGTCGAGGTCGACCGCATGGTCGTCGGTACCCGGGAGTTCGACGTGTTCGACCGACTCGTCGACATCAGTGCCCGGCCCAAAGGCCCCACCGGTGAGATTCGACAGCAACCGGGCGCGGACAGCGTGAACACCATCTCCGTCGCCCGTCTCGACGCTCGCAGCGGACGGCGCCGAATCGTCGTCAGCCCTCCGACCATCAGCACCGATTTCCATGCGAAGCGCCTCAAGGGCGCGCGCTACGGCCTTCTTGGTGCCGAATCTTCGGCCAACTCGCGCCACGCCGGTGACCGCAGGGGCATGCCGACGGGTCAGTTCGTCCCATGCTCCGGACATGCCGTCCCGCGCACCATCCAGCAGTTGTCCATCGCTCGGAAGTGGTGGTGGTTGGTCCATCAGGTGTCGATCATGTCGTCGCCGAGGCCACTTGGGCCCGACACGACGAGTTTCTTGCTCTCATCAAGTATCGGCCGTCTGAGCGGAGAGCTTGAGAGTTTCGAGAGACTCTGGTCGAGATCCAGCACGGATGCCAGTCGCCCCATGCCCAGCGACATGTCGCCGCGCCTTCTACTGTGCAGCCCAATGGGTCGATTCAGCCGTCTCCACGTGCGCCGCCACGCGCTGGCCTCGCTCGTGCTCGCCATGGCGGCGTGCACAACCGGAAGTGACGCAACCCCCGAGACGACGCAACCTGCGAGTACGACAACCATCGCGGTGCCCGATCAATCAGACGGCGTGCTCACCATCGGGCTCCTGCTCCCGTCGTCCAATCCGACGCTGGGCCAGGGTTTGATCGACGCGGCCAACATCGCTGTCGACCGCATCAACGCCACTGGCGGCGTCCTCGGCCAGAGCATTCGTGTTGTCGAAGAGGACGAGGGGTTGGGCGATGGCACGGCTGCGGCCAGCATTGCGTCGCTCCTCGAGGCGAACCCGCGTGTCGACGCGGTCATCGGGCCATCGTCATCGCTGACCGCGCTCAGCGAACTCGACACGCTCGTCGATGCTGGCATCGCATCGTGCTCGCCCACCGCGACGGCCCTTGCGCTTGACGACTTCCCCGACGACCGACTGTTCTTTCGAACCGTGCCGAGCGACTCGCTCCAAGCCGTCGCCGCCGCCGACCTCGCAGAACGAACCGGCGTGCAAGATGTCGCTGTCGTCTACATCGACGACGCGTACGGCCGACCATTCGCCACCGCTGTCGAAGACGCGCTCGCCGCGGGCAACCGATCGGTGAGCGGTGTGGAGACCTACGGCTTCGTCCGCACCGATGGCGACCTCGCCACCAAGGCTCAGGAGGTAGCCGACTCCGGGGCGCGCGTGGTGATCTTGCTCGCTGGGAGCGACGACGGTGCTGCGTTCCTCGAGGCGCTCGGCGACACGAA
>JAJCXU010000288.1 GCA_029263275.1 Ilumatobacter sp. | reverse complement strand
CCTGAAGGCCGACGACTGGCCGCGGTGATGAGCATCCTGCAGCCGCTCCGTGTTCGCCGCACCGACGAGTCCGATCAGCGAGGTTGGATCACCGCGACATTCCGCCTCGGCCCCGTCGAGTCGACCGCACGCACCGTCCTGTCGTTGGGCGACGACATCGAAGTGATCGCACCCGACGCGCTGAGAACGCGAGTCGCGGAGCTCGCGGCGTCCGTCGCTGCGATGTACTGAGTGACAGTCGAGGCAGGAGCGTCAGAAATCTCCACTGTCTCCAACTCGCGCTTTGGGCGATCGACGTCGGATGACTCGGGCCTTGTGGTTCATCCATCGCCTGACGACGATGCGATACAGGGCACCTCTGAAACCACCAAGGTTGGTCCCGACCTCCGCGTAGAAGCTGTCGGGGGCTTCGAACACACCGTGATCCGCACTGACGCCGGTCATCTGGATCTCGGTGTCGCTGCCGTTCCAGTCGATGAGCGGGTCGCTGAAGTCCGCAGTCCCAACGCCGTAGCCGAGGAAGTCTCCGCGTCGGTCGGGGTATGTCGCCTGCAAGCCGGCGAGGTACATGCGGTCGATGATGACCCCTTCGAGCCGAACCCAGCGACCGTCGTGCTGCACCTCGACCCATGAGTGGAGAATCTCATCCGGGGCGAGGCGGTAGAACAGGCCGTTCACGATGCCCTGTTGCAGGCTCTTGTGGATCGCCGCGCCATGGAACCGGCAGCGGACGCCAGACCCTCGGAGCAGCGCCATCAGCAACGACGCCTTGGTGTTGCACTGCCCAAAGCCGGCGGCCAGCACACGTGATGCTGGGATGTCGTCGTCGGTGTTGTAGCCGAACCTGATCTCGTCGCGAACGAACGCATAGATCGCTCCGACGCGTTCGAACTCCGGGAGATCTGCCCAACCCCGTGCTCGGATGACCTCGAGGATCCGGGGATGGCCGAAGTCGAGGATTGCTGTCGACGACAACAATGGATCGAGCTGGACCGCCGGCTGGGTTTCGTGGGCCCGTGTCTGCAGTTGCTTCATGTGTCCCATCGTGATCCCCCGACGCGGTTTCAGGCTTGAACGAAGGCGTCGCGTCGGGCCAATGGGTCAACAGATCAATAGCTCAGTCCTGCAATTCCGCGATGTCGAGAATCGGCAGGATTTCTGAAGGCGTCAGCCCGAACGTCGCCCGGAACACGCGGCTGAAGTGAGCTGAGTCACTGAAGCCCGCCGCGGCAGCAGCGGTCGTCATGTCGGCACCGGCCAGCACCGCCCGAGCAGCCCTGCGGAGTCGCGCCCAGAGCACGTAGCGGCGGAACGGAAACCCGACTTCTTCGGCGAACACGCGAGACAGTCGGCTCGGCGAGAGCGCCACCTCGGATGCGACGTCGCTGAGCTTCGGGACACCTTCAACCAGCTCGTCGATCAGTTCCACGGCACGGGCGACCTCTGACCGGAGGTGATCACGCGGGCTGGCTGTCGGGCACCCTCGAATCAGTCCGATCAGCTCAGTGCCTCTCGCGAGAGTCTTCGTCGCGTCGCTCGCGACAGAGGATGATCCCACCAACGCGGCAACCGACCCGACGTCCCAATCCGCCGTGTCGTGCGCTCCCGGCTGGACGGGTCCGCGCCCGAACACCGCTGGTTCCACGAGCGCAACGATGACTCGTTCACCGGTTCCCTCGATCCGATGTGGCGTTCGCGAGGGAACGACGACGACGTGCCCTTCGACGGTTCCGTGGTCGAAAACCACCGTTGCGGGACTGGCCGCGCATGCCAGCACCTGCACGGCATCGTGGCGATGCCTCGATGCCGACGCTCCGGGGCCACTGAAGACTGCAAGACCCTGACCGATGACGAGAGCTCCGGCCCATGCGACGGCATCCACCTCTGCATGATGTCAGCCCGTCGGCAATGAGCGTCGCCGTGCGGCACCGGATCGTCAGCGGACTCGACGCACCCACATCACATCTTGAGGGTGAGACCACCGTCGACGACAAAGATTTCACCCGTCGTGTACTTGTTGCGGAGCAGTGCGAGCACGGCTTCTGCGCAGTCGTCGGGTGTGGCCGAGCGCGGGATCGGAGCGGTCGCGGCCACACCGGCGTGCATCGCCTCCCAGTCCTTCGTCCACGGCGTGGCGACGAGGCCGGGAGCCACGGCATTGACGCGGATCGGTCCATACGACTTGGCGAGCAGCACTGTCATCTGGTTCAGCGCGGCCTTGGTCATCGAGTACGCCATCGACGACCCGACCGGGCGAATGCCGGCGATCGAGGTGATGTTGACGATGTTCGGGTCGTCGCTGCTGCGCAAGTGCGGGATCGCCCGCTTGGTGAGCCACCACGTGCCGAAGACGTTGACATCGAACGTCTTCTGGAAGATTTCGTTGGTCAGGTCGTCGAGTTCGTGGTGCGGTATCTCAGTCGTCCAACCCGCGTTGTTGATCAGGAAGTCGAGCTTGCCGAAGCGCTCGACGGTCGAGTCGATCAGTCCGTGCGCCTCATCCTGGTTGCTGATGTCGGCGCGGATGTACGCGGCAGTCCCCGGCAAGGAACCGGCCACCGCTTCGCCTGCCTCAACCGACGACGCTGAGTTGACAACGACCGTTGCACCGAGTGCTGAGAGACGCCGCGCCGTCTCCTCCCCGATGCCGCTCGACGATCCGGTGACGATTGCGACCTTGCCAGCAAACTCTTCGCTCATGAACACCGACCATACGGGAGCCTGCGGTCCGTGCGATCATCGCGCATGGCTGTCATCGATCATCTCGTCTACGCCGTCCGTGACCTCGCGACTGGCATCGACTGGTTCCAAGACGCGACGGGTGTCCGCCCGGCGATCGGCGGCTCACACGATGGGATGGGCAGACGGACCGCGCGGGTGTCGTGTGGCGTGTGGTACCTCGAGGGGTTCGGTCGCGTG
>JAJCXU010000287.1 GCA_029263275.1 Ilumatobacter sp. | reverse complement strand
GCCGCGGCGCTTGGACGAGGGTGTTGCGTGTCGGCTCGTTCGTCGTTGATGGCCCCACCTCGGTCGCAGGTGTCGCCGTCGCACGAGAGCCTGGAGTCTCACGCGAGGCGGAGTAGGCCAGCCCGCCGATCGCGGCCACGCCCAGCAACGCCAGCGCTGCAAGTCGCGCCGCATTCGAGGCCCGGTTGTTCGGGCTTGCAAGGTCGATCGGAGCGAAGTCGGACTGGGCCCGAATCGCCGCATCGAAGATTCGTTCACGAAGATGTCGTCGATCGATGGGTGGCATCGTGCCGACCTCGGGCCGAGCCGCCTCGACGATCTGCACGGGGTTCACGAGGGTGCTCCGTCCGGCGTGGCGTCGTCAGCGTCGGGGGCCGCGTCGACTGCTTCGATCGTCGCGTCGACTGTTTCGATCGTCGCGTCGTCTGTTTCGATCGTCGTGCCGAGCATGGGTTCGCTGGTCCCGGCTGCGACGCGACGCCTGATCTCCTTGCGAATGGCGCTGAGCCGCGACCGGACCTCGTTCTGTGGGACACCGGTCGCGACCGCCGCGAGCGATGACGAGCATCCCTCCCATGCGATGAGAAAGAGCAAGTCGCGTTCGATGGGATCGAGGTCGGCGACCACGGCCATGACGCGCGCAGTGGTGACAGTGCCGCCGTCCTGCGTCGTTTGCGCCAACAGTGGATCGGTGACTCGGGGGATGGCCTGCGAGGTGGACCGCGTCGGCGGTTGCCAATCGCGAAGGCGTCGGCATTCGGTCTCGCCGTGACGACGCAGGAAGGCGGTGGCCATGGCGAGGAGCCAGCCCAAGTCGGTACCGGTGTGTGCTGGTCGCTGAGCGTCCTGGCGGAGTGCGTGTTCGAACACATCCTGAACGACTTCGACGGCAGCTTGCGGGCCCACTCGCCGAGCCGCATACGCGTAGATCGCGTCGACGTGCTCGTCGTAGAGGCGCGCGGCCGCTGGCCCGTTCAAGCTCACGGCCCAATCATGCCAACGACGAGGGCGGTTGCACCGTCATGTGCCCCTTCGCGACACAACGCAGCGGCTCTGGCGCCCCGCGGTGTTCAGCCGGACACTGGATTGTGTGGCGTCCGTCCTGCGACAACTTCAGCGACGTTGGCGGCTGCGGTGGTCGCCATGGCGGCACGCGTCTCCACCGTTGCCGAGCCCAAGTGCGGCACCAGCACGACGTTGTCGAGACCGAGGAGGCCAGGGTGCACCGTCGGCTCGTTTTCGAACACGTCGAGCGCCGCCCCGGCGATCGCGTCGTCGATCAGCGCATCGACCAATGCGGCTTCATCGACAATGGGCCCGCGTGCCGTGTTGACCAGGAATGCGGTCGACTTCATCGCGGCAAGCGCAGCAGCGTCGATCAGGTGGTGCGTGGCCTCGCTGTAGGGACAGTTGAGGGACACGATGTCGCTGGTCGCGAGCAGTTCGTCGAAATCGACTCGTCGGGCATCGAGGCGCCGTTCGATCTCGACGCCGACGTTGCGACGGTTGTGATACACGATCTTCATCCCGAACGCCCTCGCTCGTGTTGCGAGGGCTTCGCCGATGGCGCCCATGCCCACGATGCCGAGCGTTCGGCCCTGCAGCCCCGTGCCGAGCATCATGAACATGCCCCACTGCCACGCGGTGTCTGACCGGATGAGACGTTCTCCCTCGCCCAGCCGTCGCGTGGACATGAGGATCAGTCCCATGGCCAGGTCAGCCGTGGCGTCGGTGAGCACGCCTGGCGTGTTGGTGACGAGGACATCGCGTGCCGTACACGCAGCCACATCGATGTTGTTGTACCCCACGGCGACGTTGGCGACGACGCGCAGCTGCGGAGCCGCGGCGAGGAAGTCGTCGTCGACACGATCGGTGAGCAGAGTGACTGCGGCGTCGGCGTCAGCGAGCTGCTCGTCGCGCAGGTCGGTCGGAATGACGGCATCGTCCATCCACGCCCAGACGTCGGAGCCTTCGATCGATCGCAGGAGTTCGAGGCCAGCATCGGGGATGCGGCCGGTGACGACAATCTTGGGATGTGTGATGCCGGTCATCATGAGCCTCCTGTGCTGATCCAGGTACCCAGTTTGGCGAGGCCTTCGGTGATGTCCTCGACGGAGATGCCGGAGTACGCCAGCCGGATGTACTGGTCGACCTCGCCAGGCTGGGGCCGGCCGAAGTGGCGACGGGTGCAGAACGACACGCCGGTGTGCTGTAACGCTGCCGTGGCGAAGTTACCGACGTCGTCGAAGCCCATGGTCGCCATGACGGCAGTGACATTGGGGAAGAGGTAGAAGGTCGCATCCGGCGTTGCACAATTGATGCCGTCGATCGACGCGAGCCCGCTGACGGCGGCGTCTCGGCGGCGCTGCAGTTCGGCGAGCATCGACACAGCGCCTTCGGGGTGGGCGATCGCCTCGACTCCGGCGGCCTGGACGAAGTGCGTGGTGCAGCTCTCGTCATTGGTGTTGAGCTTCGCGATCATCTCGGCAACCGCGACGGGTGCAACGGCGCAGCCGAGCCGCCATCCGGTCATCGCGAACTTCTTCGAGAAGGTGTAGAGGATGACCGTGCGCTCCGCCATGCCGGGCAGCGAGGCGATCGACGTCGAGGTTCCCGAGTAGCGCATTTCGAAGTACGCCTCGTCGGACAGGACCCACAGGTCGTGCTCAATGGCGATGTCGGCGATTGCCTGCATCTCGGCAAGTGAACTCTCGCAGCCCAACGGATTCTGCAGGTTGT
>JAJCXU010000286.1 GCA_029263275.1 Ilumatobacter sp. | reverse complement strand
AGTCCGCCGAGGAACTGGTCATCGAACTTCCGGCCGGTCGGGATGACATCGTGGTCGCGAGCGTCAGCTACTCGGCAGCTCCGGATGGGGGCGCGTCGCCGGTGGGATTGCCGGTCGGGTGGTTCCCGACCGAGAGCGGTTCCTACGTGCTCAACGAGCCGGACGGAGCGCGCTCGTGGCTGCCGAGCAATGATCATCCGTCGGACAAGGCCCTGTGGCGGTTCGAAGTGACCGCGCCGGAGGCCGACGTCGTGTCAGCGAACGGTGTGCTCGTGCAACGTGGTGGTGGCGACGAAGCGTGGATCTGGGAGAGCGACGACCCGATGTCGACGTATCTCGTGCACCTCGTCATCGGCGACTACGAACTCATCGAGGACGATCCAATCGTTCTTGAATCGGGCAAAGAGATCCCCATCACCCACCTCGTGCCGTCGGGGACCGCGGATGTGCACCAGGTGTTTTTCGAGCAGACCGAGCAGCAGCTGGCGTTCTTCGAGGAACGGTTCGGCCCCTACCCGCTGGATGGATACGGGCTGGCCTTCGTCGACAGTCCATCGGGCCTCGCAATGGAAACGCTGGGCCGCTCGTTGTTCGCCGCTGATGACTTCAGGCGTGGAGAGCTCGGTTTCATCCAGCAACTCCTGCTTGCTCACGAGCTGGCGCATCAGTGGTTCGGGAACGCCGTCAGCCCCGCCACCTGGTCTGACCTGTGGCTCAACGAAGGGTTCGCGACCTACGCCCAGTGGCTGTGGCTCGACGAAGTCGGCGAAGCCCCGCTCGAAGGGCAGGCGCAAGGAGCACTTCGTGCTCGACAGAACGGTCGACAGTCGACGGGTGCGCCAACGCTCGGCAACCTCTTCGGGTTCGAGACCTACGACGGTGGGGCCGTCATCGTGCACGCCCTTCGGCTCGAACTCGGCGACGACGCCTTCTTCGCGCTGCTCCAGGGGTGGCTCGCCGAGAACGCCGGCACGTCACAGACAACGGCAGCCTTCATCGAGCGCGCCGAGCAGGAGGCTGGACGCGACCTGACCGAATTCTTCGCCTCCTGGCTAGACGCAACCGACCTACCAGACGAGTTCCCCGGCTGAGATCGGACTATTCGCCGTATTCGTGTTCGGGGCCGGGGTACACGCCGGACTCGACTTCTGCGCGGTAGGCCCGAGTTGCTTCGAGCAGCGTCTCGCGGAGATTGGCGTATTGCTTCACGAACCGCGGGATGCGGCCCGAACCGAAGCCAGCCCAGTCGGTCCAGACCATCAACTGGCCGTCACAGAGCGGACCCGCGCCCACCGAAATCGTGGGAATCGAGAGCTCCGCGGTCACTTGGCCGGCGATGGCCGACGGCACCATTTCGAGAACCACCGCGAACGCTCCGGCATCCTCGACCGCATGCGCGTCGGCGAGCAATTGCTCAGCACCTTCGCCACGGCCCTGAATGATGTGTCCGCCGAGCCCGTGCTCGCTCTGCGGCGTGAACCCGATGTGGGCCATCACGGGGATGCCGGCATCAACGATCTTCTCGATCTGGGGAGCACTGCGCACGCCTCCTTCGAGTTTCACTGCCTGGCAGCCGGTCTCCTTCATGAACCGGATTGCGGTCTCGAGTGCCTGGCGGCGCCCGTTCTCGTACGAGCCGAAGGGCATGTCGCCGATGACCAGCGCACGACTGGCACCGCGAACCACGGCGGCGGTCAGCGGAATCAACTCGTCCAGGGTCACCGGAATGGTCGTGTCGTAACCGAACACGGTGTTGCCTGCCGAGTCACCGACGAGCAGGAAGTCGACTCCGGCCTCGTCGAAGATCGATGCCGACATGTAGTCGTAGCTCGTGAGTCCGGTGATCTTGATCCCGTTCTCCTTGGCGCTCTTGAAGTGCCGCGTTCGTACACGCTTCAGCGCTGGATCGCTCGTGCCGCCACCGTAGGGTCGTTGCTCGTCAGTCACGGTTTGCACCGTAGACGCTCCAACCCCGCGTACCCTTGTCCTCAGTACCCATGACCGAGTTCCCTCCTCCCACCGGCCCGCCGGTGACCAGTGCGACCGTCGTGCCGTCGCCGACGTTCGCTCCACCACGCGAGCCGCATCCGACATTGCCGGTACAAGTCGCCGGGGGTGCGATCATCGTGCTGACGGCGTCACTGCTCGCGTCGAAGTACCTGCTCGATGCACTGATCGACTTCGAGTGGCCCGTCGTCGTCTACGTGGCACTGCTCGGGATCATGGGGTACGGCCCGTCGCTGCTGTGGGTGCGCTACGCAACACGGCGATGGGGGAGCGGCCGGTTCTTCCACGACGTCGGGTTGCGACCCGAGGTCGGCGATCTCGGCTGGGGGCCGGTGGTGTGGCTTGCGGCGATCGGCACACAGATCGTGATGGGCGCAATCGTTCTCGGTCTGGGCGTCCCGCTCGAGAACAACACCGACGGGATCGGTGACCTCACCGACGATCGCACGTATGTGATCTCGATCATCATCACCGCCGTGATCGCTGCGCCGTTTGTCGAAGAAATCGTCTTCCGTGGCCTGGTGATGCGCGGGCTGCGGAGTCGACTGCCGGTTGTTCCGACCATCGCGCTGCAGGCCGTGCTGTTCGGCGTCGCGCACATCGATCCGGTTCGTGGAACCGGCAACGTCGGCTTGGTCCTGGTGCTGTCAGGCGTCGGCGCGGCCTTCGGTGGTGGCGCCTACCTGCTCAGACGGATCGGTCCGACGATTGTTGCCCATGCGATCTTCAATGGCGTGGTCCTCATCCTCGTGCTCAGCAATGCCCAGGAGTGGCTGCAGAACAACAGCTGAGCTTCACCGCTCGTAGAGGTCGCGATTGTCGATCAAGCGCACGTCGCCGAACCAGACCGCAGTGGCGATGCGCGCCACGCCCCGGACATGTGGGATCTCGGTGAGATCGTCGAGTTCGACCAGTGTGACGGCATCGAACACGGTCACGTATTCGAGCGTCGCGGCAGGCTCGGCAGCGAGGACCGATGTCGCCGCAGCGACGACATCGTCGACGTTGCCCGCAACGGCGGCGTCGATGGCGGCATCGAGCGCGTTCGGAATAGCGACTGCTGCGGATCGCTCTGCCTCGGTGAGGCGAACATTCCGGCTTGACCGCGCGAGTCCGTCGAGATCACGCACGATGGGATGCCCGACGACTTCGATCCCGAACTCCAGATCAGCGGCCAGCTGGGTGATGATCCGCAGCTGCTGGTAATCCTTCTGCCCGAACACGGCCACGTGTGGCCTGACCGCGCCGAACAACTTCGCCACGACCGTCACGACTCCTTCGAAATGGCCGGGCCGATGTGGCCCCTCCATGACATCGCCGAGCGGGCCTGGAACAACGCGTGTCTGGAAGCCAGCGGGGTACATCGCCGCTGCGGTCGGAGCGAAGACTGCAGTGACGCCGGCTCGCTCGCATGCAGCCACGTCGTCGTCGATGGGACGCGGGTAGCCGTCGAAGTCGGCCGCCTCGTTGAACTGCAATGGATTGACGAAGATTGACACGACGACCTGATCGGTGCGCGTCAACGCGTCGTCGATGAGGGCGAGGTGTCCGGAGTGCAGTGCACCCATCGTGGGCACGAGGCCGATTCGTTGGCCGGCGGTGCGGCGGGCGTCGGACCACGCCTGCATCTCGGCGGGGGTCGAGAAGATCTGCATTGTCAGGAACGGTAGACGGACGGACACAGATCGCTATAGGCCGTGAACGGGCCAATCGTCGTCGCGGCGAGAACTGCGTGGGTGCAGGCTGCAGCGAATGTGTCCGCCGCAGCCGCCAAGACGAGGTTGAGTGCCCGGTGGCGGGCCTCGGATGGCAACCCGTGTGTTCCGGTCGCGAGTCCGAACACCGTGTCGCCATCGGTCATCGAGTGCGCGGGCCGGACCGCGCGGGCCATGCCATCGTGGGCCACGGATGCCATCTTCGACGTCTCCGCCTTGTTGAGGCGCGCCGATGTCGCAACGACGCCGATGGTGGTGTTGAGGCTCTCGCTGAATCCACCGGGCGGGTTCTGAAGCGCCGCAATCAGTGCCCGCCGCTCGTCGGCTGGTGGGCGGCGCAGACGCAGCCCGCTCGGCTCCCACGGCAGCCCGGTGCCGGGGTCGATGACCGAGCCGTTCGGATTGGCCACGGCCAAGGCGCCAACCGTGACGTCGATGTCTGGCTCAGTCGCTGGCTGCCCCGGAATCTTCACCGTGGTGGACGCGGTACCGACGCCGCCCTGCAGCCCGCCTGCCTTGGCTCCGGTGCCGCCACCGACCGAACCCCATCTGGTTTGGGCGCGACGAGCGTTCTGTGCCGCCTTGGCGCCGAAGTCAGCGTTGGGGCGGTTCGCGCTGTTGCCGCCGCGTCCTACGTCGAAGATCACCGCACTCGGAACCACCGGCACGACGCCGGTTCCGATGGGAAATCCGAGGCCCCGCGCTTCGAGCCACGCGACGAGGCCATCGGCCGCGGCGAGCCCGAACGCGCTCCCGCCAGTGAGGCAGACGCCGTGGATTTCCTGGACCAGGTTCTGCGGATCGATCGCGTCGGTCTCGCGAGTGCCGGGTCCACCGCCACGAACGTCGACGCCAGGCGTTGCTCCACCCTCAGCGACGACGACCGTGGTGCCGGTCTGCCATCCGCGGCCGGTGCGCTG
>JAJCXU010000285.1 GCA_029263275.1 Ilumatobacter sp. | reverse complement strand
GTCTCCACACCGACCATCCGGAAATGCTTCCATGAATGGTTCCGGCTTGAAACCAAGTGCCAGGACAACGTCGGTGACACCGCCACGTGCGAGGCGATTGACCAGGCGCTCGATCATCGGCCGGTGCCCGATGGGCAACATCGGCTTCGGGATGTGATTGGTGAGAGGCCGGAGCCGTGTCCCGAACCCGCCGACGAGGACGACGGCGCGCATCACCCGTCGGTTTCGGCGTCTTCTGCCGGAGCGCTGTCAGGTGTCGTGGCGGGCGTGGTGTCGCTGGTCTCGGCGACGGTGTCACTCGTCTCGTCACCGCCGTCGGTCTGATTGTCACCGGCCGTGATGGTGGGGGCTTCTTCGCCTGGCACGGTGGTGCCGCCGAAGAGCTGGCCGTCTGGCAGTTGCTGGCCGCTGTCGATCGCGCCGAGGGTGGGGAGGTCCTGTGACCACGGTGGCATCTCGACGTCGGTGTTGTCGGGCACGAAGGCGACGGAGAAGACCATCGCGTCCTGGTCAACTCGGATGTTGTCGTACGCAGCGATGAACGTCGTGCCGCTGTCGGTGTCGGTGAAGTTGTCCCACACGACGACTTGCAGGGCGCCCTCTTTCTCTTCACCATCAACGGTGCAGGTGGTCTCGCCGTTTTCGAAGATGCCGTCTGCGTACTTGTCGCCGAATGCCGCAGTCAGCTGTGCCTGCTGTGAGTCGGGCCAGGTCATCTTGGTGTTCTCGAGTTCGACGTCGTACACGTCGAGGAACACGTCAAAGGTTGCTCGGCGCCCAACAGCCGCACGCGAGTTGGGGTGCCAGTGGATGACGCCGTCGTTGTGGCTGTGAATGCCCGTGCGAGCAAAGTCGGTGTTGAGGAAGTTGCCGGTGGCATCACGTTCTTCCGCATCGCCGTCGAGCTGGAGCCATTCGCCACAGATGTTGAACCCGTAGGCCATGTGCCAGTGGTCGCCGACCTGAGGGTCAGAGGCGTCGGCGGAGGGTCGGCTCTGCCGGGCGTAGACGATCAGTGCGAGACCGAGCACGATGACCAGCGCGACGATCATGGGGAACAGCGTGCCGCCTTGGAAGCGAACTTTCTGGCCCTTGCCCTTCTGCGCGAGCCGGGCGGCTTTCTTGGTGGATGACGAGGAGGATGCCACGAGGATCGGAGGTTAGCGGTGCTGGCCCCGGTTGCGGGATCACACTCGATGAAGACGAGCGCTGCGAGCCAGGAATCGGCCGGTCAGCCCGTGCGGAGTTGGTCGAGCAATTGGTCGTAGGCGACGCCGACCGCTGCCGGGGAGGCGTGCAATTCGACCCACCGACGCCCATCTGCGCCCATCTGTGTGCACCGCTCGGGATCTTCCAGCAAGATCCGCAGTGCTGCAATGAAGCCAACGGAATCGTCGGGTGGCACCGAGAGGCCCGCTCCGGCCGCTTCGAGCATCCTCGGCACTGCCGTATCGGCGTCGATCGCGGCGACCACCGGGCGGGCGGCAGCCAGAATCGAGTACGTCTTGGACGGTACGGACACTCGTCCAAGGCCTGCCTTGAGCGGCACCACATGAATGTCACCCGTTGCCAACAACTCTCCGAGGCGCTCGGCTTCGATATACCCAGCGAAGTGCACATTATCGAGACCAGCAGCCGCCGATTCGAGTGTTGGTCGCGCCGCACCGTCGCCGTTGATCAGGAAGGTCACCTCGGGCAGTGCGTGAGCTGCCGCCAGCACGAGGTCGAGCGACTGCGAGAAGCCAACGTTGCCGGCATAGAGCACGACAGGCCCGTCACCGAGGCCGAGTTCGGCGCGGTATGCAGTCGAGCGATCCGCAGGAGCGATTGCCTCGGTATCGACGAAGTTCGGGATCACATGAACTCGCTCACGGCGGCCAGCCGCCACCTTGGCGGCGACGTTGTCTCGGAGGTCATCGGAGAGCACGGTGACCGCATCGGCCGCGCGGTAGCTGATTCGCTCGAGCCAGCGCGCCAGGCGAATCACCGTGGGATTCGAAATCGCTCCGGTGTCGACTGCCGCGTCGGGAAACACGTCTTGGATGTTGAACACCAGCGATGATCGCCGCATCTTGGCAACGATCCACCCGGTCAGGCCGAGCGTCAGTGGTGGGGACATGGCAATCACCGCGTCAGACTTCCGGAACCATCCTCCGACGCGGAGCGCCTGGACACCCGCAAGCATCGAGTACGCGAGGAATCCGGCCGCACGCCTGACGAGGTTCGTCTTGTCGTCACCGGGAAACGGGTGCACACGAGTGATCGAACCCCACCGGGTCTGCTCGACTCGGACCCATGAACCGGTCCACCCCGGTTCGATGGCATGACCTCGGTACCACGGCAACGCCGTGACCACGTGAACCGTGTGTCCGAGGACGACCAGTTCGTCGACGATCCGCGTCATCACGGTCCCGGTGGGCGCCGTGTCGGGCTGAAAATGAGGACAGAGCACCACGATCGGCCCACGCGTTGCGGCCAGCCCGTTGAGCGATGTGGACGTCACTCGAGCGCTCGGCGGTACGCAGCAGCGAGCGCCGCGCCGGAACGTGCCGCCGTGAAGTCAGCACTTCGTCGCCTGCCCGCCGCGACCAGTTCCTTGCGCCGCGCTCCGACGTCGTCGAGGGCCCCGGCCCACGCTTCGGCATCATGCGGCAACACGATGCCAGCACTGCCGATCACTTCAGCGACGGCTGGCTGGTCGGCTGCGATGACTGGGGTGCCGAGGGCCATGGCCTCGACAACCGGCGCACCAAATCCTTCGTACTCGCTCGGGAAGACCAAGGCTTCTGCCAAGGCCAGGAATCCGTCGCGGTGTGATGCCGGTACCCGGCCCGTCCGAACGACGCGTCGCTCGAGCCCAAGTGCTGCGATCTTGGCCTCGACTTGCCGATCCGCGCTGCCCGCGCCTCCGAGCAGCACGAGTCGAAGGTCCGGATCCTCCCAGTGTTGTGCCATCACGTCGAGCAGGAATTCATGGCCCTTGTGCGGGTGCGTGATCGCCGGGAACACGAGCACGCGGCCACCGCCAAGGCCGTAGTCGCGTCGAAGTTCGAACTCGGTTGGTGCGTCATCACCGATCTCGGCCTCGACGCCGTGCGGCACCACCATGACGCGATCGGGTTCGACACCGAATTCCTCGATCACCGTCGACCGCACCCATTCCGTCGGCGTGGCGATGACCTTGGCCCGGTTGATCGAACGCGGGACCACCTTGCGGAGATAACGCAGCTTGTTGCGGGAGTGATATTCGGGATGCGTCAGGTACTGGACATCGTGAATGGTGAGCACGATGGGGCCTGCGCCGATCGTCGGCGTGGTCCCTCCGCCGTGATGGACGATCTCCGCGTGTCGGGTGCGGCGACGGAGCCACAGGTGTTCGGCGAGC
>JAJCXU010000284.1 GCA_029263275.1 Ilumatobacter sp. | reverse complement strand
TCAGATGCAGCCTTGCCGAGACTGCCGAACGCCTCGACTCGCTGGTCATAGCCATAGGCCGCGCGTCTGCTGTTGTCGATGGTGGTCAGCGCACCGTTCGCATGCGTCAGCAGCAACACGCCGGTGTCGATGTCGCCTGCTGCACCGATTGCCGGATCGACGCGGACGGCCCCCTTGGCGTACACCTCGACGACGTCGCTGCCGGTGACATATCGGGCCATGTCGAAGTCGTGAATGGTCATGTCGTTGAACATGCCTCCGGACACCGCGATGTATTCGATCGGAGGAGGTCCGGGATCGCGGCTGGTGATGTTGCACAGGTGCACGTCGCCAACAGCACCGTGGCGTACCGCGTCGGCGACGGCCTTGTGGCTCGGGTCGAATCGACGGTTGAAACCGATCTGGAGCTTGACTCCTGCGGCCTCGACTGCCGCCAGGCCGCGGTCGACCTCGGCGATGTTGAGCGAGATCGGCTTTTCACAGAAGATCGCCCGACCTGCCGTCGCTGCGGCGACCATGGCGTCGACATGCGTGTCGGTGCTGGTGCAGATTGCCACCGCGTCAACGCCGACAGCGCTCACCGCGTCGTCGAGGGAAGGCGCCACACGCGCCCCCAGGTCGTTGGCGAGCGCACGCGCCGCTTCATCGACCACGTCGTAGACGACGCTCACCGTTGCGCCGGGCACCTGGCGAGCGAGCATCTCGGCATGCATCTTGCCGATACGGCCGCAGCCAAGGACGGCAAATCGAACAGGGTTCTCAGGCACGACGTTGCCCGTCCTTTCCGTCGACGACATCTCCGTGGGCAGCAACAACCGAAGGCCGATTGGACACTTCGGGCACGCCCACCTCCCAATATGTGCCGCCCTCGGTCCACTCGTAACGATGTGTCTGCAGGGCGATGACGTAGGTGCGATCCGAGGCCCGGGCCCGGCTCATTGCCGCTTCCAACTCCGTGACGGTCTGCACCGTCTCAGCGTTGCACCCTTGCGCCTTTGCCAGCATCTCGAAGTCGACTCGGACCTCGGTGTTCGGTCCCTTGCAGTCATCGAGGAGATTGTTGAACGGCACGCCGCCCTGGTTGATCTGGAGTCGGTTGATGACGGCGAAACCGCCGTTGTCGCACACGATCACGATCATCTTGTGGCCGCTGATGACCGAGCTGTAGAGATCCGAGTTCATCATCATCGTGGACCCATCGCCGACGAACACGATCACCTCACGGTCTGGCATCGCCATCTTCGCGCCCCAGCCGCCGGCGATCTCGTAGCCCATGCAGCTGAAGCCATACTCACAGTCGAAGCTGTTGATCTCGTCGGCGCGCCAGCCGTTGTTGACCTCTCCGGGGAACCCGCCTGCCGCGGCGAGGACGTAGTCACCAGGCTGCTTGTTGCGGTCGACCGCGCCAACCACCTGGGCGTAGGTCACGGGTTCGCCCGCTGCAATCGAGTCGTCGGACGGCGCCGCGATCTTGTCGATGTATGCGTGATAGCCCGCTCGTTCCGATCGTGCCCGGTCGCCCCAGGCGTCTTCGGCGTGCCAGTCTCCGAGCGCCTCGCTCAATTCTTCGAGTCCGGCGCGAGCATCGGCGATGAGCGGAAGTGAGCGCCGCTTCCGTGCGTCGAAGCGAGCGGCGTTGAGGCCGATGATCGTGACGTCGGGGTGCTGGAACAACGTCCACGATCCGGTCGTGAAGTCTTCGAGGCGGCTACCGACAGCCACCACGACATCGGCCTGCGCGGCCAGCGCGTTGGCGGACTCACAGCCGGTGACGCCGATCGGGCCGGCGTTCAGCTCATGGTCGGCAACCAGGCTCGCCTTGCCGGCAACGGTCTCGACCACCGGCACACCGTGCCGTTCGGCGAACGCCAAGAGCGCCTGCTCGGCGAACGAATAGTGCACACCGCCGCCGGCGAGTATCAGCGGTTGGGCGGCCCCACGCATCGCCTCGACTGCTGCGGCGAGTTGGCCTCGGTCTGGTCGTGCCCGGACGATGGGGTGATGCTTCGGTGCGACGAACTCATCGGGCACGTCGAACGCCATTGCTTGCACGTCTTGTGGCAGCCCGAAGAACGCCGGGCCGCAGTCCGCTGGATCGAGCATCGTGTCGATTGCCTGCGGCAACGACGTGAGGATCTGGTCCGGCAGAGTGATTCGATCCCAATAGCGAGCCACGGCGCGGAAGGCGTCGTTGACGGTAGTCGACGGAACCCCGAAGTGCTCGACCTGCTGCAAGACGGGATCGGGAGTTCGCGATGCAAAGCAGTCGCCAGCGAGGAGCAGCAATGGCAGCCGATTCGAATGCGCGACGCCCGCAGCGGTGACCATGTTGGTCGCTCCGGGCCCAATCGAGGACGTGGCGGTCATGATCTGACGACGTCGAACCGCCTTGTTGTAGGCGGTTGCAGCGAGTGCCATGCCCTGTTCGTTCTGCCCGCGCCACGTGGGGAGCTCGTGCTGTCGCTCTTCCAGCGCATGGCCGAGGCACGTGACGTTGCCATGTCCGAAGATGCCATACACACCAGGGAACAACGGTGCGATGCTGCCGTCGCCCAGCTCGGATGTCTGAGCGATGAGATGTGCGACGATCGCCTGAGCGACGGTCAATCGTTGGGTCCCCATGTGGTGACTCCTTTCGTTCGGTCGGTGATCAAGCGAGACGCTTGACGGGTTCCCAGCGTTCAGAGTCCCAGCTCTCCAGAAGAGCGGCCTGCACGCTGACATAGTCGATGGCCTCGGCGAAGCCTGGTTCGTGTTGACGACCCGCTGCCACGCTCGACAGGAACTCGAAGTCCTCGATGACCTTGAGGTCCTCGGATCCGATCGAGTTGGCGTCGCCCGGCACGAAGTTGCCGTGGTACGGGTACCGCTCCCCCGCATACACCGTCGTGTACCCGCGTGCTCGATCGCCGACGATGTTGAGCTGTAGCTCGTTCATCGTCTCGAGATTCCATTTGAGCGATCCCTGGGTGCCGTAGCCCTCGAATGCGCAATGGCTCTCCGGCCCGACGATGGTGCGGCTGGCTTCGAAGGTGCCCCGCGCACCGTTGACGAACTTGACCATTGCGCCGAAGTAGTCCTCGTTCTCAACGGGTCCCGTCGGGTCATCAGGCGAACCGAGGTCATAGTGCGTGCCGCCGGGGGTCGGGATCGGACGATCCGGAATGTAGGTGTGGCCCGTACCCACCACCTTCTCAATCGGGCCGACCAGCATGTGTGCGAGGTCGATCGAGTGGCTGAGGATGTCGGACGACACGCCGTGGCCAGCTCCGTCGAGCTGGAAGCGCCACGAGAGCAGACCCATGGGGTCCGAGCCGTACATAGTGAAGAAGCGGCCGTTGTAGTTGGTGATGTCGCCGAGCGTGCCGTCGGCGATGAGTTGCTTCGCGTACTGGACCAGCGGCGCCCACCGATAGTTGTAACCAACGCCGGTGATCACGCCTGCAGTACGCGCCGCTGATTCAATGCGTACGGTCTGCTCGGGCGTTCCGCCCACCGGCTTCTCGCAGAACACGTGCTTGCCGGCCGCCGCCGCGGCGATGGCAATCGGCTCGTGGAGCATGTTCGGTGCACAGATGCAGACCACGTCGACATCGGGGTGATTCACCGCAGTCGCCCAGTCGGTCGTCCCTTCGCGGAACCCGAACGACTCGACAGCTTCGTCGACTCGTTCTTGCAGATTGTCACTGATGATGACGAGTTCCGGGTCGTACGTGCGCTCCGGGAACAGTGTGGGGATGCGGAGGTACGACCGCGTGTGGGCCTGGCCCATCCAGCCGAAGCCGATGACGGCGACGCCAATCTTCTTGCGGGTCATTGAGATCCTTGTGCGTGTGGATGAACGATGTGGGCAGCGGTCGCTACAGCGCCCGCGACATCACCGTCGGGGGGATAGAGCAGCGAACGGCCCACGACGAGGCCGCGAACATTGGGTACGGCCATGGCTCGACGCCACTCGTCGAACGCAGTTGCCGGGTCGGGGCCAGGGGTACCGCCGAGAATCAGCGCCGGCAGCGATGTTGCCGCCATCACGCGTTCCACCTGGTCGGTCGCCGGCAGTTTGAGCCAGGTGTACGCAGACGAGGCACCGAGCGCATTGGCCACGCCCACACACTTCACGAGCGCGTCGTCGTCGGTGTCGAGTACGGCCCGGCTGTCTGCGTTCGTGGTGTACGGCAGCGGTTCGAGCATCGCCACCTTCTTGGCGGCTGCGAGTTCGGTGATCCAGCGGGCACAGGCTTCGATCGTGGGCCGTGACCGTTCGTCGTCGAGGTCGATGCGGAGCAGCATCTTGCCGCCATCGAGGCCCTGCTCGACGATGGACGGAACCGTGTGACCGGTGAGCTGATCGTCGAGTTCCCAGGCCGACCCCGTGAGGCCACCTCGGTTGATCGAGCCGATCGCGACCTTGCCATCGAGTGCGCCGAGCAGTGCGAGGTCGTCAACGATGTCGGGCGTGGCCATGACGCCATCGACACCCGGGTTGTCCAATGCGGTCATGGTCCGCTCGAGCACATCGCGACGGTCGGCCATGACGAACGGTTGACCTGACACCCCGACCATTCCCCTCGCCGGATGATCGATGGCGATGATGAACGTATTGCCGTCGTCAGCGAGCAGCCGACGAGACGAACGTGCCGCCAACGCTCGAGCAATTGCGGCGGGGTCGGTTGCCCTGGTCTCGAGCAGCTCTGCCCAGCGGGTATCGGTGATGATCACGAGATCACCCGATCCGGGACGTCACCGGTGGCGAGCAGGTGATCGATTTCTGCTGGTGTCGGCATCTCGTCTGAGCACATCAGTCGTCCAGCGACGATCGCCCCTGCGGCATTTGCTCGGGTCACGATCTCTGCGGGATCCCAGCCGGCGAGCAACCCGTGCGCCAACGAGCCCCCGAAGGCGTCGCCCGCCCCGAGGCCACACACGACGGGGACGCGGATCGGGTCGATGACGGTTCGCGAGTCGGCTGTTGCGACCATCACCCCATCGCCACCCTGCTTGACGATGGCGATTTCCACGCCACGCTCGAGCATTCGATCTGCGGCTTCGTCTGGAATGCGCGTGCCCACAGCGATCTCACATTCGTCTTTGTTGCCGACCGCCACAGTGCAGTGGTCGATCGAGGGCGAAATGAATTCGGCCGCTTGCTCCGGCGAGTCCCAGAACATCGGCCGATAGTCGAGGTCGATGACCGTGTGTCGCTGGCGACCGCGCGCCTCGAGCGCAGCCATTGCGGCCGATCGCGATGGCTCTTCGGCAAACCGTGAACCCGCCAGCCAGAACAGCGGCGCGGAGCGGATGGCGTCGATCGGCATGTCCGCCACAGAGATGTCCATGTCCGGCCCACGCGGCTCGCGGTAGAAGTAGATTGTCGGCTCTTCGGGCGGCATCAGTTCGCAGAACACGACGGGGGTCAGCAGCTGAGGATCAGTCGAGACGAACTCATCATGGACCCCGAATTCACGTAAGCCCTGTCGGACATACGCACCAAACGCATCGTCGCCGACGCGGTTGATGACCGCAGCCTTGCGACCAAGCCGAGCGGCCGCTACTGCGACGTTGGTGGGACTGCCACCGATCGACTTGCGGAACGTCGAGACGTCGGCAAGGGGCATGTTGTGCTGCTCGGGATACATGTCGACCGACGAGCGGCCGAAGGTCAAGATCTCGAGATCATCGAGACCGAACGGCGCGATTGACGTCAAGTCCCGACGCCCGCGTCATGGAGTTCGTGCTCGAGGGCTTCGAGCTCAGCTCCACCCGACATCAAACGCGTCAGTTCGTTGACATCGATCTCGTCCTTGTGGAACGAACCCAACGACCGGCCGCGGTTGAGAATCAGGAATCGGTTGCCAACCGGAAATGCGTGGCGCGGGTTGTGCGTGATGAAGATGACCGCCAAGCCCTGGTTCCGGGCTTCGACGATGCGC
>JAJCXU010000283.1 GCA_029263275.1 Ilumatobacter sp. | reverse complement strand
CGGCCGTTGACCAACACCATGGGGATGGATCGTGCGGCGCACCCTGATCGAAGTACGTCGGGCCGCAGTGCTGGACGAACCGGTGGAGCTCACCACCTATTGCACGGGCATGGGTCGGAGCTGGGCCGAGCGCACCACTCGCATCCGTGGCGACGCTGGCGCCGACATCTTCACGACGAGCGTGTGGGTGCAGGTCTCCACCGAGTCCGGCCGTCCGTCGCCGTTGACGGACCAGGGTCTCGAGACGTACGGGCCAGCGTGCAACGGTCGCAAGATCTCTGCCCGACTGGGCCTGCCCGGCCCGATTGACGGCGCCGTGCGTTCGCCGTGGACCGTCCGACGAGCCGACCTCGACCCGTTCGACCACGTCAACAACGCAGCCAACTGGGCATTCCTCGAAGAGGCGTTGGTGCCAGGGGAAAGTCGGGAGGGTCGAGCAGAGATGGAATTCGCCGCGCCGGTCACGCACGGGGGAGTGATCGAGATGGCAGTCGATCGAGGCGATGCAACCGCAGCATGGCTGGCCGACGGTGACAGTGTCCTCAGCTCAGCCCGCTGGACCCCGGCCTGACGACAACACCGGTGTGAGGTTGACTGCCTGTCACCGGCCCGCCAGGTCGGCTGTAGTGCGTTGATCAGTGACCTGTCGAGCGGCTTCGGACCGTGGACGAGAAGTCGGCTGCGGTGATGAGGTAGCGGAAGAACACTCCATCGGCTTCAGCGGGTGTGTGCCAGTCCCAGCCGACGGCTCCGCTGCCTGCGATGTTCACGCCGTTCGGGGCGGTGTGTGCGGAGTCGACCGGTCCACCGAACGCCTTGAACGTCGGTGGTGTGGACGACGCGTTCCAGCGGTCCAGCCCGATCCATCGGATCTGCCCGTTGGCGTCGACTGCCACCTGAACGTCGGTGTCGGCCCCCGCTGCATTCAGGGTGACGACGGCACGTTCATCGTCGATCCCGACCCAGCGAGCCCCGGACTGTGGGGCAAGTGCTTGGGGTAGCCACGCCACGGTCTCCGCGGCCAGGCGCCCCTGGGCGCTGCGGCGGACATCGGCGCCCGACGCGCTGACGACGGGGATCCGATCGTGGAACTTGAACTCCATCCGAGCGTCATCGGGTCCGAGCGCATCGACGCCGGTGAAGCGAATGATCCGGCCACCGACTACGGGTGTCCACACGAAGCCGACACCGGCCCGCAAGATCTGCTGTGCGGTGAAGCCGAGCCAGCGCCCACCGAGCTTGATTTCGCCGTCCATCTCGAGCCGGACGACGGGTGAGAGCGGGACCCCGGTCGGCAATGAACGGGAGAGGAGACGCTGAGCCGGAGCGGGGAGGTCGCTCAGCGATGTCGGGTCGAACACCTCCTCGGCACCGCCGTCCGGCGCGGCGAGTTCGGACCACATCGTGTCGGCGAAGCCCGCTGGGCCTCGTCGGCTCGTTCGTTGCTTCGTGCGCCTCGTTCGGATGCGCATGGTGAATCCCTCTCGTCTGGGTGATTCTTGAAGTCACCTCATCTTGTTTGTTTGGCCGGTGTCTCGACAAGGGCCAGATGTCCCGACTGGATGAGTGATCGCGGCCGTCGAGGGGCGTGATGTCGCGAACCGTGACGGTCGTTGCCAACGGATGTGAGAGTCTTCGGGCTCGACGGCCGTCAAAACCTTTGAGGGCCGCTCAACAACGGGAGAGATTAGATGATGCTGACAATTCGCGTTCGGTCTGCGGTGTGGTTTGCCACCGGAGTTGCCATGACTTTGCTGGTGTCACTGGTGGTGCTCAATGCCTTGAACGCCGAGGCCGCGCCCGGCGATGCTGACACGACGTTCGTGCCGATCACCGACTGCCGACTCCTCGACACGCGTGTGCCACCGGAGCGAGTCGGCTCGGAAGGCCCGTGGGGCCACGCCCAATCCAAGACGGTGCAGGCAACCGGAACAAACGGCGAGTGCACCATCCCGTCGGGTGCGGTCGGTCTCTCGATGAAGGTCCTCGCGTTGAACCTTCATTCCGCCCAGGACAGCTTCATCACGTTCTGGCCATCAGGCGCCAAGCCCTTTGCCTCGGGGATCAACCCGAGTGCCACTGGTTTGGTCTCGTCCGCTGTGACGACATCGTTGTCGAGCACAGGAAGCTTCAACGTCTACAACAATGCCGGCACCGTCGACCTGGTCTTTGACGTCAACGGTTACTACGTGAAGTCGTCGCTGCAGGAGTTGCACGGCAACCGCGTCACCGCTGCGAGCAACAAGAAGGACGACATCGCCGAGCCGGCGGCAAACACCTACGCCGTTGCCATGTCGGTGTCCGTAGAGGCCCACTCAATCGGCATCATTCAAGTCGTCGGGAGCGCGATGGTCCTGACCTCGGGCGCGGAGGGTCAATTCGACTGCCGGATTACGCGGGGGCTAAACGAGACCGAGAACACCGGATCGAACAACGATCTCGATGACACCGATCGCCGACTCCACGTCGGTAGTAGCGAGACCGACTTCTGCAGCACGAACGGCACTGTCGCCGTGGGCCCGGGCACGCACGTCATCAACCTCGTGGTGAGGAAAAACGCCACGACGGGCAGCTTCGACGACGGCACCTTGCAGGCCATCTTCATCCCAGGCGGAACGCTGGACAACACCGACGGGTAGCCAGCTGGGCACCTGAGAACGGCCGCCGGCCGAGCCGAAAGGTTCGGCCAGCGGCGGTTCTCATTGAGTTGTCGGTTGCCGCGATCATGCGGCGCGTCGTTTGGGTGGGCCGGTGTTCCTGATGGTGCCGTCGGGTGTGGTGATCGTGAGCTCACGATTCTTGCCGAGGGTGATGATCCAGCCGTCGTGGTGGATCTTGGTGTGGTGGCCGGCGCAGA
>JAJCXU010000282.1 GCA_029263275.1 Ilumatobacter sp. | reverse complement strand
TCGCCCCGCCTGCCCGGGGTGCGCGACCTCTCCGACCTCCTTTCGTCCGGACGCATTGACGAGGCCCGAGCAATCGTCGACGGCGCTACACCGAACACGACGAGCGTCGCGCTTGCGGACGTCACCTACGAACGAACGATTCCCTCCCCCGGCAAGATCTTCTGCATTGGCGTCAACTACGGCGGACGCAATGCCGAGTACAAGGACGGCCAAGACGCACCGACCAAACCGAGCGTCTTCGTCCGCTTCCCGAGTTCGCTCACCGGCCACGAGCAGTCGCTGATTCGGCCACCCGAAAGCCCACAGCTCGACTACGAGGGCGAGATCGTCGCGGTCATCGGAACCGGCGGTCGGCGCATCCCCCGCTCGGAAGCCCGTCACCACATCGCAGGTCTCGCCCTCGGCAACGAAGGCACGATTCGCGACTGGGTGCGCCACGCAAAGTTCAACGTCACGCAGGGCAAGAACTGGGACTCGTCAGGCTCGATTGGACCATGGATGACGACACTCGACGAGATCGGTGAGTTCGAGAACCTCCACCTCACCACACATGTCAACGGCGAACTCCGCCAACACGACACGCCTGCGACCATGGCCTACCCGATCGAGTTTCAGATCGAGTACCTCTCGACGTTCTGCACCCTCGAGCCGGGCGACATCATCTTCACGGGCACCCCGACTGGTGCTGGCGCGCGGTTTGATCCGCCACGTTTTCTTGAGCCCGGCGACGTCGTCGAGGTTGCTGTTCCCGAACTCGGCGTCCTGCGCAACAGCATCGCCGACGAGGTGGTCACATGAGCACTGCCACCGACAGCGACGCCACCACGACCACGACTCGCAGACCGACCGGCCCGACGCAGATCCGCGAGTTTGAACACTCGCTACCGATGGCCCTACTGCGTGCCCGCGAAGGCGTCATGCGACACTTCCGGCCGATCCTTGCCGACCACGACGTCACCGAGCAGCAGTGGCGTGTGCTCCGTGCCTTGAACGATGCAACTGCTCCCATCTCGGTGGGTGAACTCGCCGAGCGCACGTTCCTCCTTGGCCCAAGCCTGTCTCGGATGCTCGCCTCACTTGACGAACGTGGGCTGATCGAACGGGCGGCCGGCAACGACGCCCGGCGCGCGGAGATCAGCATCAGCCCGGCCGGCATGGCACTCGTGACCCGGATCGCCCCACTGAGTGAAGCTGCCTACGAACAGATCGAACACCAGCTCGAACCGGGTGAGTTCGACCAACTCGCAGATCTTCTCGCCCGACTTGCTACTTCGGCCGCCCCGTGAACCCAAACCAGACCGGCCTCACTTCCAGTCCCACAACCCACATCGAAAGCGCCACGAGATGAGCACACACAACAGCTACCACGAGGCTCCCGAGACCTTGGCCACGCCGCCACCCGGTTGTCCGATGCACGCCAACTGGTCACCACTCGACACCGACTACCTCGTCGATCCCTACCCGATCGCCAACGCACTGCGCGACGAGCACCCGGTCTTCTACGCCCCCGACCTTGGCCACGTCGTCGTGACCCGGATGGAGGACATCGACGAGGTGTTCATGAATCCCGACGTCTATGCCTCCACCAACGTGCAGGATCCGATCTATCCGCTGGCCGACGAGGCGGCGGCGGTCCTCGCCACTCCCGACTTCAACCCGGTTGCGGTGATGTCGAACAAGCCCGAACCCGATCATGGCCGCATCCGGGTGTACACCCGCCAGGGCTTCTCGAATCGGCGGCTCAAATCGCTCGAGGGGTACATGCACGACCGCGCCACGGTGCTGCTCGACCAGATGATCGAGAACGGCTGGCCCGCCGAGTTCGTCCAAGCCTTGGCCTTCCCGTTGCCTGCAGAGATTGTGTTCCGCTTCCTCGGGTTCCCACCCGAGGACGACGCCATGGTCAAGTCCTGGTGTGCGAATCGTCGGGCATTCTCATGGGGTATGCCAACCGCAGAGGAGCAGCTCGAAATCGCCAAGGGCATGGTGAGCTACTGGCGCTACTGCCGCGACTTCGTTGCGCAGCGGCGCGATCAGCGCACCGACGACTTCACCTCGGAACTCCTCAATGCCCACGATGCTGACCCGGACCCGACAAACGGAACCGGGCTCAGCTACCAAGAGGTCGAATCGATCGTCTACGGCTTCTCGTTCGCTGGCCACGACCCGGTCACCGCATTGCTCTGCAACACACTGCTCTGTCTGCTCCCCCGCCGGGATCAGTGGGACGCACTCTGCGCCGATCCGTCGCTCGCGGCCGCCGCTGTCGAAGAGACGTTGCGCTACGAGTCGAGCCAAATCTCGTGGCGCAGGGTAACGACGCAGGACACGACGCTCGCTGGCGTCGATCTGCCCGCTGGCACGCGCCTCTACCTCAACTTTGCGTCGGCCAACCACCAACCCGATCTGTTTGAGAATCCGGACACGTTCGACATTCATCGGCACCGTCCGAATCGGCACATCTCATTCGGCAAGGGCATCCATTTCTGCGTGGGCAACGGCCTCGCACGTATGGAGGCGCGCATTGCGCTCGAGCTGCTCTCGCAACGATTGCCGTCCTTGCGGCTCGTCGAGGACCAGCAGTTGACCTACTTCCCGAACATCACATTCCGCGGCCCCGACGCCCTCCGACTGGAGTGGGACCTGTGAGCCTCTACGCCGTTCAGAAGTTCCTCTTCGAGATCAACCGGTCCGAGGCAATGCAGGAGCGCTACACCGCTGACCGCCGTGCCGAGGTCGCCCCGTTCGACCTGACCGATGAGGAGATCGAAGCGCTGGTCGAACCCGATATCGGCAAGCTGTTCCATCTTGGGGTCAACGGGCAGATCCTGATGCACTTCGCCGCCTTCCACCAGATCGATTGGCAGGACTACCTGCAACGCATGCGTGACGGCATCATCGAACACGGCCCGGTCCGAGAGGGCGTCTATGCCGTGACGACACCGCTCGATGAAGTGGTCGCCCCCGTACACGAAAATCCTGCGCAGGCGTCCCGCCGAGCGGGAACTGAGCGCAGGATTTTGGATGAAAACGGGGTGGGGCGATGAGTTTGGTCTTTGCCGGCGTGTGCTCACACGCGCCAGGAATCACCGGTCGGGCCGATCAGGCCGACCCCGATGTTCGCGATCGCTTCTACGCCGCGTTCAACCAGATGCGTGTCGACCTCGAAGCGTCGAAGCCCGACGCTGTCGTCGTCATCGCAGCAGAACACTTCGCCAACTTCTTCATGGACAACATGCCGTCGTTCGCGCTCGGCATGGCCGACAGCTACGACGGGCCCATCGAGGACCCGGGCTGGCTGGGCATCGAGAAGCGAAAGGTCCCCGGCAACCGCGAACTCTCGGAGCGGTTCATCAAGCAGGTGATGGAGACCTCGGACGTGAGCTACGCCGAGGAGTGGCAGTTCGACCACGGAATCATGGTGCCGCTGCACTTCCTCACGCCGAACTACGACATCCCGATCATTCCGGTCAACATCAACTGCCAGGGTCCGCCGCTGTCTCCGCTGCACCGTTCATGGACCTTCGGTGAGTCGCTGCGCGCCGCGTGCGATGCACTTCCCGAGCGCATTGCCATCGTCGGCACCGGGGGCATCTCGCACTGGCCAGCCACCCCCGATTCGGGCAAGATCAACGTCGAGTGGGATCTCGACTTCATGGATCGATGGTGCCGCAACGATCGGGACGCACTGCTCGACTACGACGACCTCACCATCTACGCCGACGGAGGCCAGGGTGGGTTCGAAATCCGTACCTTCATCTCCGTTGCCGCTGCTGCGGCCGGCGCCACCGGAACCGTGCAGTTCTGCGAGCCGATCCCGATCTTCGCCGTCAGCTGCACCGTGGCCACCTACGCCCTCTGACCAAAGTTGCGCATGGGGTCAGGCCCCTTTCGAAACTCTGCGACTCGGTGTACGCCCTATGGTCAGACGATGAGCGCGATCGACATCCCGGCTGAATTCGCCGCCGTCCACGATCGGGAGTGGGACCGATTGAGCCGTCCCGGCACCTGGCTCACCGGTGCTGAACGAGTGGCGGTCGCCGCAGCGGCTCGCGGCGCCGCCCCCTCCTGCGCTGCCGAACGGGCGGCGGCCGTTATCTCCACCGCCCCGGCGACCATCACGCGCGACTGGTTCGATGCGTTGCTCGCCGATGGTCTCAGCATCGAGCAATACGTCGAGGTGCTCGGCATTGTCTCGCGGCTGCGGGCAGTCGATACGACGCGCTTCGGTCTCGGGCATTTCCCCCGTCCACTACCTGAACCCACCGCTGGCGACCCCACGCCGATCACCACCGATGCGGTGATCGACGGCTCGTGGATCCCAACGATTGGGGCAGCCTTCCCGCCCACAATTCTCAGCGCCGTCCCACCGGAGAACGAGGCGATGTTCGACGTCCACAGCGTCCTGTACCTCGCTCCCGACGGCAATCAGGATGGCCCCTCGATGGGGAACATGAGCGCAATCCGAGACGGCCTGAATCGCTCGCAGATGGAGTTCGTGGCGGCCCGAACCTCATTGCTCAACGACTGCTTTTTTTGACTGTACGCCCACTCAGGGATGCTCCGTGCGAGCGCCAAACACCACGGCGAAGACGTCAATCTGCTCGGCGTCGGCGACGAACACCTCGACGTCGGACTTCCTGGCGGCCGCGTCCTGAGCGCACTCACCGAAGCCGCCGTGCTCCGCGACAGCGACGAAATGGAACGGGCTCGCACGCAGGCGATCGATGTCCTCGGAGTTGATACCGCGGCACGAGCCATTCAGGTCGCCGGGAACTTCGAGATGATGAATCGTCTACTCGACGCCGTCGGCGTGGGTCCGCCGGACGGACTCCTCGGTGTCGGCGACCTCATCGGCGTGCCGCTCCCAGACCGACATCACTGAAGCCTCTGCGGCGCAGAGTTACGAAAGGGGCCTGACCCCATGCGTAACTCTTTAGATGATGGCGTTTTCGATGATGGGTTCGTTGCGTTCGATGCGGGTGTAGCCGAGGGGCGACAGATCAATCGTTCGGAAGTCGCCGTACGTGATCAGCTCGCTCAGTCCTCTGCCGACCGCCGGGCCCTGCTGCAGACCGTGGCCTGAGAACCCGTTCGCGAAGAGGAAGTTCGTGACATCGCTGCCGGGCCCGATGATCAGGTTGTGGTCGAGCGTGTTGTAGTCGTACTGACCGCCCCATGATGTGACGACGCCGATCTGATCGAACTGCGGCACGTACTTCGCAACGACCGGCCAGATCTGTTCCTCGAACTCATCGTGGCGGATATCGAAGTCGTCCGGATCGATGGCGATGTCGGTGGTCGGCACCGTGCCACACATGTAGTGCTGCTGCTCACGCCGGAAATGCACGCCAAACGGTGTGACCGTCAGCGGCACGACATGTTCAATTGGCGTGCGACAGTCGAACATGAAGCTGGTTCGAGCACGCGGTTCGATCGGCAACTCGAGCCCAGCCATCGCTGCGACATCTCGAGCCCTGCAGCCAGCGGTGTTGATGGCGAAGCCACAGCCGACCGACGCACCGGATTCCAGGCGCACTCTGGTGACCCGTCCGCCATCGACGTCCAGGCCGGTCACACGATCCTTGATGTAGGTAGCGCCGTTGCCCATCGCCCGCTGGCGCAGGCCTTGGAAGAACGCCCAACCATCGAACGACCCCTCACGCATGCCACCAACCCGAGCACCCGCCAACTCGTCGGGATTCATGTACGGATAGCGCTCCGCGATCTGCGCTGGCCGCAACATCTCGACCTCGGCACCGAGCGCGAGCTGATCGTGCGACTCACGTTCGAGCTCCTCGTACGCGGCTTCGTCGTCGGCGATGAACATGTAGCCCGTGCCGCGGAAATTGATCTCGGGCGAGTGTCCGTCGACCTCGACACGCCTACGGAAGTCGGCGATGAACTCCATGCCGAATTGGCTGAGCCGGATGTTCAACTCATTCGTGAACTGCTCGCGAATGCTGTTCTGGGCGCGCGTTGTGTTGGCACGGTCGTAGGTCCAGTCCGGTTCCACCACGAGCACGGAGCCATCGAAGTCGGGGTTCTCGGACAGGAAGTAGGCCGCCGAGCTCCCCGTCATCGCCCCACCGATACATACGACGTCGTAGTTGCCGGCGAGTTCGGTCACGACACGTAGCCCTGAGTGTGGTCGTTCTCCACCGCCTCGGGATCGCGGTCTGCCGGGTCACCGTGGCCGCCGCCGCCCGGCAGTTCGAGAATGAGGCGCCGCCCTTCGGGCACGACCTGTCGACCCTTGCCGGCGAACGGTGTCCCATCATCGAGGTACACCTTGCCCGGAGCGCCGTCGCCCCCACCGTGACGACCGCGAGCCGGATGGTCGATGCGATCGAACATCGCCGAGAAGTCGAACTGATAGCCCTCGGTCGGCGACAGCTCGATCACTTGGCCAAGTCCGCCACGCTGCTTCCCGGCGCCGCCGCTGTCGGGGCGGATCTCCTTGCGCCAGATGACGATCGGGCCAATCTGTTCGGTCGCCTCGACCGACATCGTTCGAACGCCTGACGGGAACGCCGTCGCCGTCAGCCCGTCGAGACGCGGCCGGGCCCCAGTGCCACCGCTGTTGAACATCAGCATCTCCACCGGTGGGCGCGGGTCGGCGACATCGGCCGACCGGGCGCTGGCCTGGAAGTTCCACAGCGCGCCGGCACCTTCCGCGGGCACCCGATCGGGTAGCGCTTGCGCGATGGCGCCCAGGCAGAGATCGGTCACGAAGTGGCCGAGCACATGGCGAACCGCGACAGGGTCGGGGTGCTTCGCGTTGAGGATCACCCCATCGGGCGCACTCACGGAGAAGATCGAGAGCGATGCAAAGTTGTTCGGCAATTCAGGCGCCAGCGCAACGAGCATCCCGTAGGTGAAGTAGGCGTGCGCATAACTGAGCGGGACGTTGATGCCGAGCCCGCACACCGGTGACGTACCCGTGAAGTCGGCGTGCATGCCGCCATCGGCCACGGTGAGGGTGACCGCCAACGTGACCGGTTCGCCGTAGCCGTCGACGATCATCTCGTTGGTGTACGTGCCGTTTTCCACACCAGTGATCGCCTGGATGGTTGCCGCACCCGTGCGATCGAACACGAACTCAGCGAGTGCGGTCAGGTCGTCGAGCCCGAACTCGTCGAGCATGTCGAGCAGACGACGGCGACCGGTTTCGTTCGATGCAGCAAGACCGTGCATGTCGCCGACGACCTGGTCGGACTCACGCACGTTGACCTTGATGATGTTGACCAGGTCGGTGTTGAGCTGCCACCGCTCGGCCCACTTCATGATCGGAATGTTGAGACCTTCTTCGTAGACCTCCTTGGCATCGGGGCCGTAGCCGCGTCCGCCGATGTCGACGACGTGCGCCGTCGATGCGAAGAAGCCGACCAATGTCTCGGTGACCGTGCCGTCGGACCCTGCGATCTCGCGGAAGACCGGCGTGCAGACGGTGATGTCGTGCAGGTGGCCGGTGGCTTTCCACGGGTCATTCGTGATGTAGATGTCACCGGGATAGATGCGTTCCGGGCCGATGTCGTTGATGAAGTGCGGAACTGCATCGGCCATTGTGTTGACGTGCCCGGGGGTGCCCGTGACGGCCTGAGCGATCATCCGCCCCTGCGGGTCGAACACTCCCGCCGAGAGGTCCCCGGCTTCGCGGACTGATGTGCTGAAGGCGGTACGGATCAGCGCCAGCGCCTGCTCCTCGACCACCGAGATCAGGCGATTCCACATCACTTGGAAGTGGAGCGTGTCCGCTGCGGACCTGTTGTGGAGGACAGTCATGCCTTGCTCCCATCGCGAGTGATCAAGAGTGAGCCGTCGGCTTGCATCGTGCAGACGTGGTGGGAGCCGAGGACGGTGGTGGTCTGCGTTTCGGCGATGATCGCCGGACCCGTGACATTGCTTCCGGCGACAAGATCGTCGCGGCTGATGACCGCAGTCTCGATGCTCGTGCCGCTCACGGCGTCGTAGGCATGGCGAGTCTGATTGGCGGTCACGGCGGTCTCAGCCACCGTCGACAGCTCGACGCGCTGTCCGGGAGGTACGACCGACGAAACACGGACGGACCAGCTGACGGTTTCGATGGCGAGATCGCTGATCGCCCGACCGAAGAACTCTTCATAGGCCTTCGTGAACTTCGATGACAACAGCTCCGCCGCGAACTCGTCGAACGCTGTCGCCTTGTCGAGCAGCACGGGAATCTCCCAGCCCTGACCGGCGTATCGCATCGACACCTGTCGCTCGATCGTCACCTCGGCGTCGGTGCCCAGCCGCACGAACGACATCGCCTCCTCGGTCAGCGCCGCGAGCACGTCGTTCGAACCGTCGACATCGAAGTCCAACGTCGAGGTGTAGAAGCTGCGCACCGCCTCATAGGAGAATGGTGCCACGAGAAAGCCAATCGCCGATCCGACGCCAGCACCCGCCGGAACGATCAACTCGTCGAGGCCGAGCTTGTCCATGAGCCGCGCCGCGTGCAAGGGGGCACCGCCGCCAAAGGCGATCATCGTGTAGCCGCCCATGTCCTTGCCGTTCTCGACCGCATGCGCTCGGGCGGCGTTGGCCATGTTCTCGTCAACCACCTCGGCCACGCCGACTGCTGCAGTGTTGGCGTCGAGCCCCAGCCGCGCACCCACGCTGCGGACCAGCGCGTCGCTTGCGAAGGTCGGCGAGAGGTCGATGTCGGTTGCCCCGAACGTGTCGGGGTGCAGCCGACCGAGCTGCAGGTTGGCGTCGGTGACCGTG
>JAJCXU010000281.1 GCA_029263275.1 Ilumatobacter sp. | reverse complement strand
GTGGAGGGGTCGAAGAAGTGCATGGCCGATGTGTCGATCGCGGCCTTGACGTTGTCGCCCGACGAGACTGCCGACTTCGGGCTGAACCGGCCGAGGAAGCCGGCGCCGAGATCTTCGCTGCCGTCGACGAGGTCTTCGAGGTCGGGGTCGCCGGACTCGACGCGCTCGACCCCGATGTCGAGGTGCACGACGATCTCCGAACCCAGGGCCTCAACGTTGATCGCTGACCCGTCAATTGTTTCGGTGAACTCCGGGCGCAGGGCGGGGTCGTACACGTCGTCGGGTCGGATTCCGCACACGAGGCGTTGCCCGTCGTAGCTGCGCAGGCTCGGATGTTCGTCGAGGTAGGACGTTGGGATGGCTATCTGTTGCGGGCCGAACTTGGCGACGAGGTGGTCGTCTGCGATAGCGAAGTCGGCTTCGAAGAGGTTCATGGCCGGCGACCCGATGAACCCGGCAACGAAGATGTTGGCGGGGGTGTTGTAGAGCACCGACGGCGTGTCCGCTTGCTGCAAGACGCCGTCTTTGAGCACGACAACACGGTCACCCATCGTCATTGCTTCGACCTGGTCGTGGGTGACGTAGATCGTGGTGACACCAAGTTCGCGTTGGATACGGGTGATCTCGGACCGCATGTACACGCGAAGCTTGGCGTCGAGGTTCGACAGCGGTTCGTCCATCAAGAAGACCGACGGTTCCCGGACGATGGCTCGTCCCATCGCGACGCGCTGGCGCTGTCCACCGGACAGGGCGCCGGGCTTGCGATCGAGGTACTCGCCGAGTTGCAACACGTCGGCCACGCGCTTCACCCGTTCTTCGATCTCGCGTTTGGGGACCTTGGCCATCCGGAGCGGGTACGCGATGTTCCTTCGGACCGTGAGGTGCGGGTAGAGGGCGTAGTTCTGGAAGACCATGGCGATGTCTCGGTCGCGTGGCTCGACGTCGGTCATGTTCTCACCACCGATGAGCAAGTCGCCGCCGGTGATGTCTTCGAGTCCAGCGACCATGCGCAGTGCCGTCGACTTTCCGCACCCGGACGGTCCAACGAACACGATGAACTCGCCGTCTTTGATGTCGAGGTTCAGTCCGTCGACGGCCTTGACGTCGCCGTCGTAGACCTTGGTTAGTGTGTCGAGTGTGACGGTAGCCATTGGGTGGTTCCTGATCGGGTAGCGCGGGGCGGGTACGGCCGGGTATTCAGTCGATTGCTCCGAGTGTGAGCGAGCCGACCCAGAATCGTTGGAGCACGACGAAGGCGATCATCAACGGCACGATTGCCACGATGGAGCCGGCGATGATGATGTTGAACAGTGGTTCGGCGCTGCCTGACGCGATGGTTGCTTGGCTGTTCCAGTTGTTCAGACCGACGGTGACCGGGTATTTCTCGGGGTCGCTGAACATGACGAGTGGCAAGAAGAAGTTGTTCCACACTGCGATGAGCGCGAACAGGAACACGGTGATCAGTCCGGGCTTCATAAGCGGGAACGCAACGGTTCGGAAGATCTTCAGCTCGGTGGCGCCGTCGAGTCGGGCGGCTTCGATGAGTTCGTCCGGCACGGCGGTTTCGGCGAAGATTCGCGACAGGAACACGCCGAACGGGCTGACGATCGACGGCAGGATGATGGCCCAAGGGGTGTTGGTGAGTCCCCGGTCACTGAAGATCAGGAACAGCGGAATGACCAGTGCGGTGGTGGGGACCATGACGGCGCCGATGATCGCGGCGAACATGAGCTCTCGGCCTCGGAATTCGTACTTGGCGAGGCCGTAGCCGCACAGTGCTGCGAAGATCGTCGCGATGGTCGCGGACGTGAACGCGTAGAACACCGTGTTGATGATCCACTTGGTGTAGATGCCGTCCTGGTGGGAGAAGAGGCGCTTGAAGTTCTCGAAGAACTGGAAGTCGTCGGAGAACCAGAATCCGAACGTGCTGAACAGGTCCGTGTTCGACTTGGTGGACGAGATGATCAGCCAGACGAGCGGGATCAGGGTGTAGACGAATCCGAGGCCCACCACGATGGGCATCAGCTTCACTTTGCGCAGTGCGTGCATTGGTCAGGTGTTTCTTTTGGTGCTGACGAACATGAATGCGTACGACAGGACGAACGCAATGAAGCCAATGATGAACGACACGGCCGCGGCGTAGGACAGGTCGTTGGACACGAACGCGATGTTGAGTGCGTACAGGTTGGGTGTGAACGACGAGTTGATCGATTGCGGTGCGAGGCGTCGCAGTGTTTCGGGCTCAGCGAAGAGTTGCAGGGTGCCGATGATCGAGAACACGGTCGTGAGCAGCAGTGCCGGGCGCAGCAGCGGCAGTGTGATCGTGCGGGTCTGTTGGAACTTGGTGGCGCCGTCGAGTTCGGCAGCTTCGTACAGCGATGGTGGGATCGTCTGCAGCGCGGCGTAGATGATGATCATGTTGTAACCAACGAAGGACCAGGTGACGATGTTGCCGATCGAGAACAGGATCCAGCTTGGTGACAGCAGTTCGACGGCGGGGGTGCCGATCGCATCGGCCAGGTCCGGGATGGGGCCGATGTTCTTGCTGTAGAGGTAGCCCCACATGAGGGCGGCGACAACGCTGGGAATCGCGAAGGGCAAGAAGATTCCGAGCCGGTAGACGTGGCGTACCCAGCTCGTCATGCGGTTGATGCCGATCGCGAACATCGTCGAGAGGGTGAGCATGACGATGACTTGGACCACGCCGAAGCGAATGACGCGCCATGCCGATTGCCAGAACAGCGAGTCGTCGAAGGCTCGGCGGTAGTTGTCGAATCCGACGAAGACACGCCCACCGACGAGGCGATCGGCGTAGAAGGAGTTGTTGAATGCGCTGATCAGTGGAAGGACCATGAACAGCGCAAAGGCGACCAGAAACGGGCCAACGAAGATGTAGGGCGCGAGCGCCCGGCGCACCCGGGAGCGGAGACTCGTTGTTCGAGTCCGCTCCCGGGGCGCTGAGATGACTGTGGTCATTGGCCGATCGTGAATCCTTGCTGCTCGGCGAACTCGATGACTCGTTCCTCGGTCTCGGTCAGAGCGGGGGCCAGGTCGCCGGACTCGATGCGTGGGCCGACGGCGTCGGTCCAGAACTGGTACCAGGTCGCGTTGAACGGCGGGAACTGGAACTCGGTGTCCACGTTGGCCGATGCTTCGGCGAAGATCTCAGCCACCTTCTGGCCACCGTAGAACGGCACTTCGGTTCCCGTGTATTCCTCGGAGTTCAGCAGTGCGTTGGTCGACGGGAACAGAAGCTGCTCGGTCGCGAACAGCTGAGTTGATTCCGGTTCGGACGTGAACCATTGGGCGACTCGTGCTGCTTCGTCGGGAGTGTCGGTGCCCTCGATCACGGCGAGCGTGGATCCGCCCCAGTTCGACGAGACGGCGTCGCCTTCGTTCCACTGCGGAATCGGCGCAACGCGCCACAGACCATCGGTGTCTTCGGCAATGCCCTGCAGAAAGCTCGGCGCCCATGCGGGTGCGATCCACGTGGCGTACTTGCCAGAGTTGAAGCCTTCGTTCCACTCGGGCGTGAAGTCCGGGTCGGCAGACACGACGCCATCGGCGATCAGTCCCCCCCAGTAGTCAGCGACGCGGACTGCGGGCTCGTCGTCGAGGTCGACCGTCACGGTGGTGCCGTCGATCTGGAACGGGCGTGCTCCAGCCTGCCACAGCATTGCCGTCCACCAGCCGGCGTCGGCTGGCGTGGCATTGGTCAAGAACACGTCGGTGGTCTGTTCCCTGAGGTCCACTGCGGCCTGCGCGAACTCGTCCCAGGTGGTGGGGACTTCGATGCCGAACTCGGTGAAAATGTCTTCACGGTAGAGCATGCCCATCGGGCCGCCGTCCCACGGGTACCCGTAGACCTCACCGTTTGCGCCGCTCACGTTCGCCCACAGGCCCGGAGCGTAGGTGTCAGCCAGTTCGCTGGCCCCATATGCGGTGACGTCGACGAGTGCGCCTTCGGCCACGAACGCTGGGAGTTCCTGGTACTCGATGTGCGCAACGTCGGGGACGACGCCCGCCTGAATGGCGGTACGGAGCTGCGTGTACTGGTCGCCGCCATGGCCGACGTTCTGCCAGTCGATATCGATGACGGGGTTGGCCGCTTCAAAGTCTTCGATCTGGATGTCGAGATCCGGAACCCTCGACCACATCGTGACATCGGTCTTGTCGCCGTCGGACTCGGCGGGCTCCTCGCCGGTGGTTGCATCGGGCGTGTCCTCGCCGATGTCGTCGCTGGCTGCGGGCGCAGACGAATCGTCCGTCGTCGCCTCCGAGGCGTCGTCGCCGCTTCCGCCGCAGGCTGCGGCGACTGTCGCGACGGTCAGCAGCAGTGCTGCGAGGCGTTTGCCTGGTCGGCGGCGCCCAGGCGATTGGCTGGAACTTGTGTACATGTGCTCCCCCTTGGTTGGTGATGAAAGGAGCGTGACCTCTGATGAACTTGCCCCCTGTATGGAGACAATAGGGCGGCGATGTGACCGCTGCCATAGCTACTACGACCCCAAACTTGCATGATTTGGCCTCGATCATGATTCGCACCTGAAGCTTCGATACGGGTGCGCGGCGCAGCATGACCCAGATAGGCATCGCGGACCGAAGGTGCTGGATCAGACCGCTGTACTCGGATACAACAGTCTTCGCATCGCGTCCGAGATCCGTCCTGCGCTCACGACGTCCGCATCGACCGAAAGGCCGTCGCTCAGGCCGCGGTCCAACAACTGCTCGATGAGGACGATGCCGATTCGAGCGGACCGCACGTCTCCATCGACAGGGGGCTCGGCGTCGGCGAGTTGGAGTAGCAGCACGGGCTGCTTTCAATGTTGAGCAGCGGGCCCGTCCACGCCGGGTGCCAGGCGATGCAATTTCGGGGTCGCGCCGTCCATCGGAGTCGACGGTACTGGGTTCTACGATCGTGGATCGCCCGGTCGCGTGCAACGCTGATGTTGTCCCGTCGGTGCGAGGAAGTCGGGACCTATGGGCAGCGAAACAAGTCAAGAGCATCGTGACCCGCGTGTTGTGGGCCGCAACCGCGAACCGCTTCATTCGCTGCCGGTCCCGTCTGACGCAGAACCTCTGGACGGTGCCTGGTCGTTCCGGTACACCTTCGGTCCGGCGCCAAGCGATTGCTTCTGGGATCCGAACTTCGTTCCAGCTGGCTTCACACCGATCGAGGTGCCCGGGTCGTGGATGCTCCAGGCCGGACCCGACGACGATT
>JAJCXU010000280.1 GCA_029263275.1 Ilumatobacter sp. | reverse complement strand
GCTTCCCGATTGCTCGACCTGTCCCGACGGCATCGGGGGGCTCGATTGTCGGTTGCGGTGCGAGGAGATCGGAGCCCCTGGATGACCTCCGAAGAATCCGCGAACCCTGACACGCAGCCCGTACCCGCCGGGAACCGCTGGTTCTGGCCTGCGACGATCGGGCTCGCACTCGTTGCCGGAGGGGTGGGGTTCGTCGTCGCCCAGCCATCGTCCGATCCGGTCATGTCGGCCATCGACCCTTCGGTGCAGACCTTGCCCGACCCCGGACCGATCGACACCCTCGATCTCGACGGATTCCCGATCGGCGACGAGCCGGTTACGCCACTCGAAGAGCCACCCGCAGTCTCTGCACCGCCAACCGCCGCCACCACGATCCCCCCGGTGACCAGCCCGGCAGTCACCGCACCGCCAGTCACCGCACCGCCAGTCACCGCGCCTCCTGTCACCGCGCCACCTTCGACCGCGCCGCCCGTCGCGTTCGAGGGCCTCGCATGCACGTCGGCGGCCGGGTGGTCGCTCGTCTACCCAACAGAGTGGTACACGGGAGAAGGCGAGTTCGCGTGTACCGCATTCGCCCCCGACCCGATCGTGGTCGCTCCCAATACTGAAGTCGACGCAGCGGTGTTCGTGCACACGCTCGACGAGCAGTTCGACGTCGTGATCGAGCGTGGCCTGCACGAGGGCGCGGCACTCCTGGAGCGAGGCGACACGAACAACGGCGCGCGAACGGTGACCTCGCTGCTGTATGAATAAGAGGGGCACGGCTACTTCCCGGCGGGCACGCAGGTCTACGACGTGTATGTCGAGATCGGCAACAAGACAGTGCTGTTCATGACGTGGCACGAGGGTGGCGACATGCCCTGGTTCGGCCCCGTCGTGGACGAACTCGTGTCCAGCTTCAGCGCTCCCTCCGGATGAGGCCAGTCGCGTGTCAGCGGATCAGCGGCGCCAGAAGTAGGCGTCGCGTGTGTTCGACTCCATGGCCTGCTGGCTCGGCGTGTTCAAGGAGCCGGGGTAGTGGCGGACCCACTGGTTGACCTTGCGGAGCACTGGATGGCTGCGCTCTTTTGTTGCTGTGGTGATTCCCATTGTTTCATCTCCCATTCACGCTGTTGATTCCTGAGGTACTTACTTGCTGTACAGCGTAGAGTGAGTTCGGTGAAGCGAGGTGCACGTTCTCTGGTGTCAGACATTTGGTTTTTGGATGTCTGATTTCGAACACCTGCTGCCGCCCCTCGCGACGCTCGTGCCGTTCGAGGCCGCCTTCCGGCATGGGAACTTCACGCGCGCCGCTCGCGAACTGCATCAGTCACAGGCGACGGTCAGCCGGCGTATCCGCGAACTGGAGACCGACCTCGGCGTCACACTGTTCGAGCGCCACCGCTACGACGTCACGCCAACCGCTGACGGAGAGTTGCTCGCTGCATCAGTGCGCCTGTCGCTCAGCGAACTCTCCGCGACAGCCGACTTGATCCGTCGACGCGCCCTCGGCAACGACTCGATCACCGTACTCACGAGCCTGTCGTTGGCCGCCGCGACCGTTGCTCCGGTCCTCGGGGAGTTTCAGCGAACTCATCCGGATGTGAACATCCGTGTGCTTGCTTCTGGCGATTTGGTCGCATCCACCGACGAAGACTTCGACCTCGCTCTGGGGTACGGCCCCAACGAATCGAGTCAGTGTGCGGTCGAGTTCATCGCCGAGGAGGCGGTCTTCCCTGTCTGCTCGCCGCGGCTGGCAGCTCAGCTCCCCACGCCGGTCACTCCGGCCGACCTCGCCGTTCTGCCGTTGCTCCACGTCGACTACGTCGACCCGGGCTGGACCACCTGGCAGGACGTTCTCGCCTCCACGTTGGTCGGGGCGCCCGGCGGCGCGAAGTCTGTGGTCTTCACCTCGTACCAGATCTGCCTCGATGTCGCCGAGCGTGACGGCGGCATCGCGCTGGGCTGGGAGCGTTCGGTTCGGTCGCGGCTCGACGCGGGGACGTTGGTTCGCATCCCGGACATCACCATTCCCCATGCGGGCAGGATCAACGCCTACTTCCCGAATCGGACCGCCTCGAACCCGCACGCGGTCGAGTTCGTCGCCCTGTTGAAAAGGGTCCTTGCCGAGGACTCGGCGGACACTTCCCAATAGTCGGGCGGAGAAGAGAAACGACGCGAGGTCGTGCCCGGAGCGTCTGACAGGATCATCGGATGGAACCAGACCTCGATCGGCTCGCAGCAGAGCATTCGTTCAGCGGTGTGGTCGGAATCGAGCGCGATGGCGAGTTGCACACCTCAGCCTTCGGTCTCGCGGATCGAGCGCATGGAATTGCCAACACGACTGCAACCAGATTCGGAATTGCCAGCGGCACCAAAACGCTGACGGCGATCGGCGTGTTGTCCGCCGTCGCCGACGGGCTCATCGACCTCGACGCACCTATCCGGGATGTGTTGGGCGACGAGTTGCCGCTGGTCGACGATCGGGTGACCACTCGTCATCTACTGCACCACCGATCAGGCATGGGCGACTACCTCGACGAGGGCGCCGACTCCGATGTATTGGCCTACGCGATGAGCGTGCCGGTGCACACCCTCGATGGTTCCGCCGGGTACCTGGCGATCCTCGACGGCTATCCCCAGAAGTTCGAGCCCGACACCGACTTCGCCCTGCCCCACCACGCGCAGTGGGCGCAGTCGATCGTCGAGAACTGGCGGC